>JBBREG010000061.1:0-15494 GCA_038203125.1 Chitinophagales bacterium | reverse complement strand
CCCGACATTGGACCGATGTATGGGAAGCATGTGGCACGCAACCTCTTATTGATGCCCTTAGCGAAATGGATCCCAATTACCTGGCACAGGTTGATCAGTCAAATTATTCCCGGCTTATCAGGGCCGTATCAGTTAGCGCTCACAGTGGCCAGCCTTTCAGCTCATTTCACATGAGTCGCGAAGTCATCCGACCTTTTCAGACATTATGTATTGCGCTGGATCTACCCCGAAAGGAGCTCTATACTCGCATTGACCAACGTGTCCTGAATATGATTGCCAAGGGTTGGCCCGAAGAAGCCAAAGAACTTTATCCACACAGATACCTGAAAGCACTGCAAACCGTAGGATACAAAGAATTATTTCAGGTCCTCGATGGCGATTTGACGCTCGATCAGGCCATCCCAATAATCCAGCAATCCACCCGCCGATACGCCAAGCGCCAGCTCACCTGGTTCCGCAACCAGGGACAATGGCAATGGATCCATCCTGATAGCATGGATGAAATGGTAATTCAAATAGCAGATGCTTTTGTATAGATACCAGATGCGAGATACCAGATGCGAGATACCAGATGCGAGATGCCAGATGCGAGATGCTCTCACACCTCACCCTCTCACGATCTCACTCTGCCAACCCACCATGATGCAATAATCGCAGCCGCACTAGCCACATTAAGGCTCTCAGCCCCAAGGCTCCGATCTCCGGGAATTGCAATTTTTGTTTTGACCTTATGCATCAATTCATCGGACACTCCCAGGGATTCATTTCCGAGTACGATGATCCCCGTCAGAGGCGGATTGATATTGTAAATACTGGTGCCATCTGTATCACATACATACAACTGATCATCCATGCGCATCAGGAGTTCTTCCTTACTCATCTCACATGTTGGGATGCGTAAGGCACTTCCCATCGATGACTGCAGCACTTTATGATTGTAGATGTCTACACAGTCAGGCGAATAAATGACAAAGTCCAGACCAAACCAATCCGCGATGCGAAGGATCGTTCCCAGATTGCCCGGGTCGCGAATAGAGTCGAGATAAAATATTTTCTTTCCTTCCAATGCGTCAGGCACAAAAACTTCTGGTAATGTGTGGCAAATGGTTAAAACGCCTGGTGGAGTTGTCATCTGAGAGATATGATGCATCTCTGTGGGGGAAATCTCCTGTAACAATTCTGGCTTTATAGCGTTTCGTAAGATGGGAAGATAATCCGGGTTGGAAACATAGACCTCCTCAACGATATTAGCCCGTTCACGAATGAGTTCTTTACTGATTTTGAGGCCTTCTACTATGAATTTATCATACTTTAGCCTGAACTTCTTATGCTGAAGTGATTGTATGAATTTGATCTTCGCTTTAGATAATGGTTCCATATCGAATCGCCGGACATATCGTCAACACTTTTGGTGGGGACTGGGTCTGTGCCTCATCCTGCTTACCTCCTGCAATAGTAAAAAATATTTAAAGGAAGGCGAGTCCTTTCTTTTTGATAATCAGATCAAGATCAAGTCGAAAGACAAAGTCGACGATGCACCCGATCTGAAGGAAAAATTACCCAATCTCTATCGTCAGCAAAAAACACGTACTATTTTCGGTATTCCCCGCCATGTTTTTTATTACAAGCATCTGGAAAGTCTTGAAAAAAGACCCAATCGAAAAAAATGGTCTGAAGAACGCCTGATTAAAAATAAACCTGTCATTTATGATTCCCTCAAGACAGAACTCACAACGACAGATTTTGAAAAATACCTCACCCTTCGTGGTTACAGGGAAGCAAGAGCAGATTATAAAGCCAAAACTACTGACCGAAAAACATCCGTTATCTACTCGGTCAACCCTGGTCCCCGGCTGTATATCGATTCCATGCTCTTTGCCACCAATGACTCGAACTTCCAGGCGATCATTGATAACAATCTCAAGGAAACAAACCTGTCTGAAGGCAGTCCGCTGGATATAGAATTGTACAATAAAGAAAAATCAAGGCTTGTAGGATTATTTCAAAACGAAGGTTATTTCCGTTTTGATGAGTCCTATATTCCTAACCTGGAAGTTGATACCGCAGGTCAAACGGTTACTGCGATAATGCGGATCCTGAATCCTACTGATAGTACATTCCATCAAAAGTATTATGTCGGCGATGTCACTGTTTATCCAAATTATTCGCTGACCGATACAAGTTTTCTGTACGACACACTGGTCCGAAATGTTTTATACATTTCTCCTGAACGCGAATTATCATTGAAACCGGAAGCGATCGAGCGAAACATGTTTTTACATGAAGGAGATCTTACCCGCAAAGAAAACTTCCAACAGACATTGCGGAACCTGAGCCGAATCGAGCTCATCAAGTTTGTAACTCCGAGTTTTGAAGCTGATACATTCTCCATTGATACACCCCGTATTAATTATACACTCTACCTCACACGTAATAAAAAGATTAATCTGGGTAGTGGATTGGAATTAACCTATGCTAATATTTCATCCACCAATAAACGTTCGCTTTTAGGTACATCTGCGAACATGAGTTATCGCGATCTGAATTTGTGGCAAGGTGCAGAGATCCTTGGCCTTTCTGCAGAAGGAGGTGTTGAGTTTAATTTCTTTGACAAGGACAACACGGTGAATGAGGATAATGGCCTGATCAATAGTGTCAATATCGGCGTGGGTGCTGACCTGTCGTTTCCGCGATTTATCGATCCGTTCCGTTTGTATCACATGATAGGGCATTCCAAATCAGAAGACGACCCTGCACTCATGGGTAACCGGCTGAGGCGATGGTTGTTGTACGATGCCAACACGCGTATCAATATTTCAGGGAATTATGTAAGTATCCTGCAATTATATAACTACAGACTACTCAACATTAACTTTAGTTATGCGATGAAGCCGGATAACTATCGAAGCCTGAATCTCACCAGGTTTGGGTTCGAACTTTTTGTTCCAACACCTACCGAATCATTCCGAATGCAGGTTCTGGATAGCAGCCGGTTTCAGGAAGAAAGTTTTAATAAATATCTTTTGTCTGGTCTGCTGTTCCGGAGTTACAATTTTGATTTTGATGCTGCTCCCAAAAGACAAGGTGGGTTTATTAAACTGGATCATAGTTTTGAGCTATCAGGTCTTGAAATGTTGGCCATTAATAAACTATATAATGCCATTTCAAATAAGGACATTGAATTTTCACTTGGAAAAGAAAACCCAATTACACCTGAATCCGAACTTATAAAGTTTTCTCAGTTCGCGAAAGGAGAAGTGGATTTCAGGTATTTCTATAATATTAACTCAAAAACGCAATTTGTATTTCGATTTAATACCGGGGTTGCGTTGCCATTATCAAAAACACAATCGGTTCCGTATGTGCGCCAGTTTTATGTCGGTGGACCCATAAGTAATCGCGCGTGGCAGGTACGGGAATTAGGTCCGGGCGGATATAAAGATGAAAATGCTGAACAAATTGCATTTGCGTTTTATCAGACGGGTGATATCAAATTGGATATGGCCATTGAAATGCGGTTTCCAATGTTCTGGTATTTTGAAGGTGCCTTATTTATGGATGCTGCCAATGTATGGACATCGCGGTATGAAGCAAGTCGTCCGGATGCGGAATTTGAATTTAACCGCTTCCTGACAGAGCTTGGTGTAGGGTATGGATTTGGCATCCGGTTAAATCTGGACTTTTTTATTCTTCGATTCGACCTTGGCTATAAACTACTGAGTCCATATAAACTGGATGAAACAAATTCCAAATTGTATCCGAACCAGTTTCCACAATTCCCTACCCTCCAGTTTGGTGTAGGTCTTCCATTCAATTAATTATTCTCCCACTCCATATTTACAGCATATCGGGCATACTTCAGGATGATGACCTCTCGCAGGGCAATATTCCCTGCCGAAAAAAATGATCTGGAGATGGACCTTATTCCAGTCTTTCTCCGGAAAAACCGTCTTCAGATCTTTTTCTGTTTCAACTACATTTTTACCACTGCTTAATCCCCATCTTCTTGCCAGTCGATGGATATGCGTATCTACCGGAAATGCAGGAACATTAAATGCCTGTGACATGACGACCGATGCCGTCTTATGGCCAACACCTGGTAATGCTTCAAGTTCTTCAAATGTTTTTGGAACCTTTCCTCCATGATCTTCAACGATCAACTCTGATGTCCGGTGAATAGCTTTGGCCTTCTGAGGGGACAGACCACATGGTTTGATGATTTTTTGAATATCACTGATCGAAAGCTTCATCATCTTTTTCGGAGTATCAGCTTTAGCAAATAACAAAGGAGTTATTTGGTTTACCCGTATATCCGTGCACCGGGCCGAAAGTATGACTGCAATTAAGAGGGTATACGGATCTTCATGGTCCAGCGGAATGGGAACCTCCGGATATATTTTATCCAGGATCTTACCGATAGCTTTTGCTTTTTCCTTTTTTGTCAAGGGAGGATTTTTATAACGCAGTAAGGAACTTCATCGTGTCCACTCCATCAGCATACTGATATAAGGAAGGTTCCTGGCTGGATCCAAATGGCACATATTCCCAGTTCGTCACTGGATCCTTACTTAGTAAACATTGAATTTCTTCTCGTCGAGGTTCCAGTAGATTCGATATATCATTTTCATCGGTATAATATTGAAAATGCAGACTTCCAATACGTGATGCAATCGCCGGATCTTCCTTCAGGATCAGATGTCCCAATTGGATGTGCGGAATTTGATTAATGATATAAATCGCAAAATTGTACTCCAGGTTATTTTTATACTTGTTGTGATGCTCTAATGATTTATAGTCACTCATAGCTTCATCCCACATTCCAAAATGGTATCCATCGGGAACCAGCATAAATGATACATTCCGGCAACCTAATCCAAAATATAAAAAGATGTCATCTGCCAATCGCTTCAGATCTTCCATTGATTCTTCACCAGTCAGTATGGCGACTCCATTTCTGTTCCGTCGCAGGATGTGGGGATATTTATTAAAATAATATTCAAAATACCTTGCAGCATTATTACTACCGGTTGCAATCACGGCATCATATCCTGCCAGGCGATCCGTAAATTGAACCTGATCCCTGATGCCGGGTAAGACCTGATTCCATTGGTCGACAATTTCTTTTATAAGCAAAGAATCTTTATCGCTCAGCTTGACGATCGCCTGATGTCCACTTGCCAGCACACAAAACAAATCATGGAAACCAACGAGTGGAATATTACCCGCCATGATAATGCCCACTTGTTTCGGATCTCCATACTCTACAAGATACGAATCAATCCATGCACGACACCTTGACTCATCCAAATATGCAGTAGCTATCGAATGAAGCGCATGTCTGGTAAATTCAGGTATAAACCACTGATTTGCGTGCAATGCATTTTCAATCGCTAATTCTAAAGCAGGATCCGGAAAAAGGAGTTTCTCTCGCAGATGTGGTAATGAAGAAAGAAATTGTTCACGTGTCATATCCCCGGCATGTCTTTACGGTGTGACACATAATCTCTCCATTTATCCATGAGCAGTTGCATGTCTTCAGGTAGTCCACTATCAAATTGCATTTTCTCACCTGTAGTCGGATGTACAAAGCCCAGCGTTCGGGCGTGAAGCGCCTGTCGTGGACATAACTTAAAAGCGTTATCTACAAACTGCTTATACTTTGTATACACAGTACCTTTTACGATGCGGTCCCCGCCATAACGCTCATCATTAAATACCGGATGACCTATATATTTCATGTGAACCCTGATCTGATGTGTGCGACCTGTCTCCAATACACATTTCACCAGGCTGATGTAATATAGGTCTTCCAGCATCTCGTAATGTGTCGTTGCTTCCTTGCCTGCTTCACCATCAGCGAATACCGTCATCTGCTGCCTGTACCGTGGATCACGACCGAGGTGGCCTTCAATGGTTCCAACAGGTGGGTCCGGACTGCCCCACACGATTGCATTATATTCACGATGAATGGAGTGGTCAAAAAATTGTTTTGCCAGGTGCGTCATGGCATAATCATTTTTGGCAATGACCATCAACCCTGATGTATCCTTATCGATGCGGTGCACAAGCCCGGGACGGTCAGGTGAATTACCTGCCATGACAGGCATACTACCTTTTTGAAGATAAAATGCAAGCGCATTTACTAACGTACCACTATCATTTCCGATCCCCGGATGCACAACCAACCCTGGTGGTTTATAAATTACCATCACATCTGTGTCCTCATATCGTATATCTAACGGTATATCCTGTGGCACAACTTTCTCGCCGAGGTCAGGCGGTTTGGGAAGGAGAATTGTAATTACTTGCCCGGGTTTGAATTTATGATTCGGCTTAATGGCTTCGTCATTTACACGGATAGCTCCAGCCCGAATACCATTCTGGATCTTATTGCGGGAGATACCCTCCAGTTTGATCTGGATGTACTTGTCAACACGTATGGGCGTCAGACCAGCAGGTGCGAGGAACCTATGATGTTCGTATAAACCTTCTTCGCCTTCAAATTCGGGCTCCAGTTCCTGATCTTCTATCATAATGTAAAAATAAAATGTATTGCCAGCAATATCTCATCGATGTCAGGAGGCAACCTGTAAGAAAAATGAATGCAGTTGATGCACACATCAGTAAAAGACATCAGAATAAATAACTGATGCCAGCAGAAATCTTCAGCCATTTACCGGCAGAAGTGTGTGTAACAAAATAATCTATCGGGAACCCGGTTGTCCCTATATTATTCTCATCCAGGATCAAATATTCAGCACTTGTATTACCAGCGATACCAATCCTGACGTCTCCTCTGATAAACCATATGTTCGGTACGATGTGTATGCCCAGATCAAGTCCGTACGAAGGTGCAGCAGAACTATTTTCGGAGATTCTTTCTATTTCTTCCTGAGAGTCCCGATCCTTTAAGATGGATGTTGTTTTAAAAATAGCTACACCCGCATGTCCTTGCAGATATGGCTGCAATAGCCAATTGACTTCGGGATAAAATCCGGCTGTAATCCCAAATTCCTTACGGCGTGTGGTTGCTCGCTCTCGAATGTCGATTCCATCACTCGTCGTGTAATTAAATGCATAATGACTTACACTCGATTCCCCATAATAGATGCCGGCCATAAATGGCTTGTTGTATTGGACACGGTATTGAGCTTCAACCAAAAAACCAGTCTTGCCCTGTTCAGAAAAGCTCTTAAATGGTTCCTGCGGAATCATATAAGTTAAATGAGTACCCACCATCCATCTGGGCAATGCTTTAATCACTTCCTGACTTTTACCTGTCATTGTAAACGTGCATATAAAACACAACATCACCAACATGCGACCTAACCAACCTGATGGTTGATTCGCTGATGAGGTGAAATCAGGTCGAAGAAATGCTGTATTGTTCATGTCAATTTAGCATTTCAATACTTTTCAGCAACTGCTCGATCTTCGATTCTCCATCTGCCTTTTTTTGACGTTCCTTATCCACTACATCTTGTGAGGCGTTGGCAACAAACTTTTCGTTACTTAATTTTTTATCAACACTCACTATAAATCCCTGGTAGTATGAAAGCTCCTCCTTCATCCGCTTGAGTTCAGCATCTTTATCAATTGTGATATTCAGACCAGCATAATATTGATATTTACCGGATAGGAAAGCCACACCTGTATTGTCACCTTCGGAGAGTGTCGCATTTGATAATTTTTGCAAAATAAACCTCGCTCCCGGAACTGACCATACTTCTCTGAGGTCTGCATCACCAGGCTGAATTAATGCAATAGTCTCCTTCGGAGAAAGTTGGTATTGATTACGCAATTCCAATACAGAAGTTTTTACTTCGAGAATATGTTGTACGACCCCGCTTACGTCCAGATTAAACTTGCCTGCGTCCGTTGCAATACGAGTCATCATACAATCATCACCAGTCTCACGCTCTTTTAGTTGGTGCCATATTTCTTCTGTAATAAACGGCATGAAAGGATGAAGCAGTTTACACACTTCTTCAAATACAGTGACTGTTGCCTCATAACTCTTCTGATCGCTGGATTCACCGAAAGTAGGCTTGATAATTTCAAGTAGAATGCTGCAGAAGTCATCCCATACAAACGAGTATAATTTGGTCACAGCTTCTGACAACCGGTATTGTTTGTATTGATCTGATAATTCTTCATTAACTGCCTGGAGGCGCGAATGGATCCAGGTAATTGCGAGAGCTCTGCCTTCATCCTGTGGTAGCGATGGATCAACATCCCAGGACTTCACGAGACGTAATGCATTCCATAATTTATTACAAAAATTACGGCCCAGTTCACATAACTTTTCATCAAACAGTATATCACCACCTGCCGGAGCCGAAGCCATAATGCCATAGCGTACACCATCCGCACCAAACTGTTCAATTAATTCTAACGCATCCGGGCTATTACCCAGTTGTTTGCTCATCTTACGCCGTTGCTTATCCCGTACCATCCCCGTGAAGTAGACATCATAAAATGGTTTTTGACCTCTCCATTCATATCCGGCCATGATCATACGCGCAACCCACAAGAAAATTATATCCCAGCCCGTGACTAAAACACTTGTTGGATAATAATAATCAACTTCTTTTTGAGACTTCCATCCATCAAAAACACTGATGGGCCACAACCAGGATGAAAACCAGGTATCCAATACATCTTCATCTCTACGTAGATCATTCATGACCAGATCAACACGTCCGGTTTTATTTTTTGCTTCCTGTAAAGCTTCTGCTTCTTCATTTGCGACGAAAACCAATTCTTCTCCTTCATGTACAAGATACCATGCAGGGATCTGATGCCCCCACCACAGTTGCCTGGAAATACACCAGTCCCGGATATTTTCCATCCAGTGACGATATGTATTTTTTAGATTGTCAGGATAAAATGTAACCTCGCCATTTACTACAGCATCCAGTGCAGGGGCTGCAATCGATTTCATATCAACAAACCACTGGAGTGAGAGACGCGGCTCTACCACAACTCCTGTTCGTTCTGAACGACCTACATTATGGATCAAATCTTCTGTTGAGACCACATGACCTGCAGCTTCCAGCGCTTTATTCATCTCCTTACGTGCCTTGTCACGATCAAGACCAATAAAGAGTTGAGCTGCCTTACTCATCGATCCGTCCGGATTCAACACATCGATCACTTCAAGCTGATGACGCAGTCCGATCTCATAATCATTTACATCATGCGCAGGTGTTACTTTCAATGCACCGGTACCAAATTCTCGATCCACATATGTGTCTGCGATGATAGATATCTCACGATTGATCAAAGGGACAATTGCAGTTCTTCCATGCAGATGGAGATAACGCGGATCTTCAGGATGAACAGCTATCGCTGTATCACCCAGGATTGTTTCAGGTCTTGTCGTTGCAATGGTGATCCATTCATCGTGCGTACCTGCGACCTGGTATCGAACTTTATATAATGTTGCTTTTTCCTCTTCGTAAAGAACTTCTTCATTGGAAAGGACGGTCTGGGCAGATGGATCCCAATTGACCATCCGTTTGCCACGATATAGTTTTCCTTTTCGGAAGAGATCTATAAAAACACCATGAACTGCTTCTGAACGAATTTCGTCCATTGTAAAAGCAGTGCGTTCCCAATCGCAGGATGCTCCGAGTTTTTTGAGTTGATGAAGAATGATGCCGCCGTACTTTTCTTTCCATTCCCATGCGTGACTGAGAAATTCTTCGCGTGTGAGATCCGATTTTTTGATTCCTTTTTCGCGGAGGAGGTTTACGACTTTCGCTTCTGTGGCGATGGATGCATGATCGGTACCGGGTACCCAGCATGCATTTTTACCTTCCTGGCGTGCGCGACGTACCAGTGTATCCTGGATGGTATTATTGAGGATATGCCCCATGTGCAGCTGGCCTGTCACATTGGGGGGTGGGATGACGATGCTAAAGGGTTCTCGGTCATCAGGCTCGGAATGGAAATAACCTGCTTCCATCCAATGCTGATACCACCGGTCTTCGATGTCACCGGGGTTATATCGTTTTGATAATTCTTCCATGAAATGTTACTGGTAGCTACGTTTAGGAGGCTAAAGATAGAAAGATGAAATTGGGGGAAAAAATGGGGTGATTTGGGGCTAAAAATTGAACCGAAAAATGAGCGAAAAATTGAATCAACAAGCTGTTAATAAGTTATATACATATATATAAAATATTTAATACTGTAGTATATTCACATTTTATTCCATTTGGTGGCCGCTCTTAATCAAAAAACACTGCCAACCCTTAACCACTCTCCCTCGTAATCATATATCCCCACACGAAAACGCAGATCTCTCCGTGTGTAAATTCCGAATACGTATTCCGAACATCTCTTAATCCTACCTTTCCATTGCTTTCTTACTCATCTACCCCCTTGCTCTCTCGCTCCGTAAATGGCTCCCGTGCCACCCACCCCAAATCCGGCTTGAAAAATCCGTACGCCCATGGCAACTTCATATTCAATATCCGATTTGGCACCCGCAAATATGCCCACATCGGAACACCTATAGCCCCAACTGAACTTTTAATTTCAGTAGCCGTCCTGGATAATTGAAGTTGCCTGAAGTGATGTGTTGATGCAAAATCAATCATGGACAACAACATATTCAGATACAATCGAAATGTATGATTGACTTCAGGATCATATCCAAGGAAATGCGCATCAAGAATATCACCATCTTCAAAAACAGTGTAAAAACCAATCACCTCACTTTTCTCTTTATAGATCCAGAGATGAAACCGATCTCCTAATTCACGCTTTAGAGCACTGAAATAGCCTGCTGACAGAATAAATAGATTAAACCCAACATCTTCCACCACTTTCAAATACAACGCATGCAATTTAGATTCGATAGCCTCAATTTCATGAAGTTGCAATTCCACCTTTTCCAATCCGGCAACAACAGACAATGCTTTTTTTGCCCGTACACGATATTTGGATTTTAATGCACTCAGATATCCATCCAGTCCCTTCCAGGCATCATGTATCTCCATGATCATGCTCGGCTGCGTATCAATAAAATGATACTTTTTGCAGTAGTACGAATCAGGTAATTTAGAAAAAATATCCGAATAAAAATCTTTCACGAAGATCAGTCCGATTTTCCTGAATGGCTTTAATGTCAATATCCAGTCAATGGACTCCATCATCAATAGCGTTCTCAGTCGCTGTGGAATTTTATCTTCAAAACAAAATCCATACTCACCCGTCACCAACGTATTCCCAAGGCACAACACACTCAGGTTAATCAGGGAGGCGAGTTTATATCGTGCAATTTTAAGCACATTCCCTTTTGCATGTTTTTTAAGACTCTCTCCGGGATTAAAATCCTTTATCTGGAAACATAACATGCCGATAAGCTCCCCTTCCAACTCAAGGCGAACATACCAGAAATGCATTTTTTCAGGAGGCGATGTGGTAAGCGCACGATGATACGCTTTACTTAAGAATATACTGTTTCCGGCTACTTCCGGAAAAAGAGGATTGTCACAGGAATGAAATAGCATCGCATCATATGAATCTCCATCTACGGTGATCTGCTTTACCTCCTGATATGTGTGCTCAGCTACTGATGACTGCATTACCTGCCTCTATACCAAAACGAAATCCACTGGAATGTCTTCAACCATCTTCAGTCGCCGGTTACTTCTTAATTTGAAAATATGATGTATTGCCAACTCAATTCTTTGAAATTCCTTATTTCTCTCTCACATTCGGCCCCTGAGCCTAAATAAGGATAAGCGAAAGGAGTCAAAGGACTCACTCTTCACCCGCCAATCCCCATCATCGTATCCTCCACTTTATGTACCAGTTCAGTAAAATGTGCATCCCGCTTGGTAGTGTTATCCCTGCGCAACGGAAGATCAATATCAATATGCTCAACAATCTGTGATGGAGGTGATTTCATCATGTAAATATCATCCGCCAGATAAACGGCTTCATGAATATCATGGGTCACAAAAATAATCGTGGAATGAAATCGTTGCCAAAGATTGATCAACATGTTTTGCATCTGAATCCGTGTCTTAATATCCAACGCACCAAATGGTTCATCCATAAGGATAATCTCAGGATTTGCAATAATGCTCCTGGCAATCGCCACACGTTGCAATTGTCCACCTGACAAAGCGGGATACTGTGCATATTTCTTTTCATGTCCGGCAAGTCCGACCAATTCAATCATCTCCATCGCTTTACTCTAGCGCTCCTTTTTCGGCAGTCCCTTGAAATCAAGCGCCAACGCTACATTATCAAGAACGGTCATCCATGGTAAGGATGAATATTGTTGAAACACCATGCTGACCCGCTGCTTATCACTAATGGGTTTTCCTTTAATCAATACCTGACCTTCTGTAGGTGTCTGGAGCCCTGCTATATATCTGAGCAATGTTGATTTACCGCTGCCCGAAGCCCCAAGTAATACAACAAATTGCCCCTGGTCAGGTTTGTCCTCGATCAACAAGTCAAGGCCTTTGATAATCCAGGATTTGCCCCCATCATAGGACTGACCGATGTCCCGCAACTCGATGATGTTTTCCCTGGCTGTTGTATCCGGAAAGTTTACATTCATGAGGTTGCTGTAGGTTTTATCGATTTTAATGCCATCATATCAGACCTGTGTTGCATCCACTTCCAAAGACGGAAACCGACAATGGCAATTACGATCATGTGTAAGACCCAACCCATTTCACCAAATAAATATGTGAGAGGTCTAAAGTCACCCAGTATCCCTGTGTATTCATTGATCATAAGGACCAGATAGAGAATAATTGCAATCCAGCCCAACGCATCAAAGACATAATCGATCACAACTTTAACCAGGGTTTGCTTTTTCAAAGATGAGGATTTCACTGCATCGAGGGCCTGATATTTGTGTGGGAAAAACTGGCGATCCAGCCATTGAAATATTTTATCCTGCAACACACCGATCACCATGATGATAATAAGTAAAGCAAATACTTTATCATACCGCGCCTGCCGTTGTCCTGTATAATAAATGAGTGTGCCAATACCTCCCTGGTTACTATTAATTCCTTCAGCTACGATAATATATGTCCAGGATATAGCAGTTAATACACGTATATCATCAAATAACCTGGATAGCACACTCGGAAAATATACACTCCGCAATACCTGCCAGTCCGTTGCACCTAACGTATGAACCGTCTTTAAGTAAACGTCATCAACATCATCGATTCGTTGTACCATCACCGGCAATAAATAGATCAGGATACCAAATGCGAGGAAATGCACTTTCATCTCGACCCCGATTCCAAACCAAAATATAAACAGCACTGTGACGGCTGTCAGTGGGACGTAACGTAATGCATCTACTTGTCGTTGAAATCCCCATCGTGTCCATTTGATCAGACCGATTATAAATCCAGCCGGTATGACGAAAAGTATTGCTTCTATATATCCGGAAATATTAACCGCGACACTGCGCCCTACATGGTAGAATAATTCGTTGTCATTGATGAGTGATCCAAACGATGTCAATACTTCCAAAGGTGACGGAAGAATGCTTGGTGAATCGGGAGATCCACCTGCACTGATCAGTGACCAGATCAGGATAACGACAAACACACCACCGATTCCAAACAATAATTTGGTGAGAGAACTGGCCTGAGTTGTATTTCCGAATAATTTCATGGCGATAGCCGTTTTATGCTATCGTTAATTAGCCACCAATTGGAAATCTGTTCTTCGGTTTCTGGCCTTACAATCCTCACTCTGGTTTTGTTCACATCCGGGTACGGGCTGATCGGGTCCATTACCTATGATAATAAACCTGTTTTTATCTATACCATATTCACTGGCCAGGTAATTTGCAACTGCCTGTGCACGCTTTTTGGATAAGTCAAGATTTGATGCTTTACTTCCTACATTATCTGTATTTCCTTCAATACGAACACGTGAATTAGCAAATGAACGCGCGATTTCAGAAAACTGCAAATCAATAATTGTTTTGGAATTTTCATCAAGTGCAAATTTGCCGGAAGCGAAATTAATACTTACAGGTTTCGAAGCAACAGCTGGAGCTTCACGCTCTGCAGCCGTTGGAGGTGTAAATATTTTAGAAGTTTCAGCTACATATGAGGGACCGGTTAACTTATCATTACCTGCCTGCACTGAAGCTGTCCAGATGGCGGTCCTCCATGGTGGTGCTTCTTTATCTGCATCACCTGTCATCACAAAACTGCGGCTCATCTTTGAATAGAGATCTTCACCTTTCTGACCCTTGTATTGAGAATTCAATCCAAAGAAATTGAGGTTATCTCCGTGTCCTGTCCAGTACACTACATCCATCATACCTTTTGCATCCTCAACGCCCAACTTATTTAATTCTGCAAGGTACCGTGCCGCTTTATCCTTGTTAGCTGGATTCTCTTTTAACTCTGCTACAGCTTTCATCCAACCTTCATAAAATCCATCAATCATGTTACGATGACTATTCAAATAATCTTCTTTTGCAAAAAAGATATCAGCAATAACGTGAGATTGGTTTTTGGTAGTCAATAAAATTTTAGATCCCGGTACTGCCTGCGTGGCCAGGATATCATCGGGACTCCACACAACAGCGGCATCAACATCCCCGCTTTTGAATAATTGCGCAGCAGTAATGTTATCTGTTGTTTTTACAACTTCAACATCTGAATATTTAAGATTAGCAGCTTCAAGCGCTGTGACCAATAATGTTTGGGCTGGAGAAGGAACCGCGACCACTACTTTTTTACCTTTCAGATCATTTACACTATTGATTCCTCTTTTCACAATAATCGCATCACCGCCCCGTGACCAGTCTACT
This sequence comes from Chitinophagales bacterium, assembly GCA_038203125.1. GTDB lineage: Bacteria > Bacteroidota > Bacteroidia > Chitinophagales > Saprospiraceae > Opimibacter. The sequence goes on along the minus strand of JBBREG010000061.1, from coordinate 670 downwards.
TGCATAAATGCTTTTGGCTTAAATGCATTAATGTCCGCCGGACCCGTATATAAGGGAAATGCATCAGCAGTTTGTACAGCGACATCATATTCATCAGCAATCCATGCATTCATCGCATTGATCAGATCATTCTCAAGGACAAATCTGACTTTGAATCCATACTCTTTGAAAAATCTGGAATTTTCATTCGGCTCTGAACCTTCATTGAAATATAGTCCAGGACCATATCCACCCCACGACACCAGTTGTACGACCAGCGTATTATCACCATCATTAAATCCCGTTTTAGGGTCATCGGTGGTAGAATCTTGTGTCTTTGATTCTTCAGCTTTCTTTTTCAGATTGGAGCCGAGGGACGTTTTATTAAGCAGAAGGTAGCCACCGCCTACAATAATCCCCAGAATTACCAGGGTGATAGCAAATTTGGAAAATGCTGTCAGTCGTGTTGCCATGTTTTGTTTTTGTTTTTCTCGTTGGTTGTAATTCGCTGATCAGGTCAGCGTTTCATTATTCAAAAAAAGTATCGTATTGATTTCTCCGGCTCTCTACTTTTTCAGGTCGTTTGATCGGAGCATTGATGTCAAGGACATTACTATCATCTGCGGCTTCTTTCAGAAGCGTTTGTTTTTGTTCACCAAGAATGGCGGATACACCTTCCTTCTCCCATTTT
>JBBREG010000060.1:0-15838 GCA_038203125.1 Chitinophagales bacterium | reverse complement strand
GTATGCAGTTTCTAAATGACGCTTTTGCCAAGGTTGGTTTTCATCCAAATCAACCTCTTAATTTCCCCCGGCTGGATTCCAACCCGTCTTTGTATGATTTACCCTAATATTCTAAGAACTAACTATTTATCACCAGTCACTTCAACCCTTTAAGAATGCATTAACGGGTGGATCGATGCAGACTGAGGGATGTTTGTATCTTTAGGATCCAATGCCGGTTGAGGCAATGAAATAGGTAGAGATAACGTATGACTCAACACGCAAGTCACCTCAAGCCACAATGGTGTGACACCATCCTGGAGACCGTCGGTCAAACACCGATGGTTAAACTTCATGGCCTTTCTCAGCTTGCCAACTGTCTCGTACTCGCCAAACTTGAATCCTTTAATCCAGGCCTGAGCGCCAAAGATCGGATCGGTCTGGCTGTCATTGAAGCCGCAGAAAAGGACGGGCTTATCAAACCCGGAGGGACCATTATCGAATCCACCTCGGGAAATACTGGTTACTCTGTTGCCATGGCATGTATTGTCAAAGGCTATAAATGTATCCTTACCACTACTGACAAAAGTGCCGAAGAAAAAATATCAACGCTGAAAGCTCTGGGAGCCGAAGTGATCGTGTGTCCAAACCACGTACCTTCTGATGACCCAAGGTCATACTACAGCACAGCAGAGCGATTGGCTGATGAAATTCCTAACTCGTTCTACGTTAATCAGTACTACAATGATGCCAACCTGGATGCACATTACCGCACTACAGGACCAGAAATCTGGCAACAAAGTGGCGGTCTGGTCACCCATTTCTTAGCTACTTGTGGAACAGGCGGTACCGTTTCCGGATCAGGAAAATATCTAAAAGAGCAGAATGCTAACATCAAAGTGATTGCCGTGGATGCAGAAGGATCGGTATTAACCAAATATCATCAAACCGGTGAGCTGGATAAAAATGAAATTCATTCATACCAGTTGGAAGGTGTGGGGAAGAACATTATCCCCTCCAATGTGGAATTTGAAATCATTGACCGGTTTATCAAGGTGGATGACCGCAGCAGTGCTTTCCGTGCGAGACAATTGACAAAGAGCGAAGCCATTTTTGCAGGGTATAGTAGTGGCGCTGTGGTGGAAGCATTTATGCGCTTACGCAGAGAATTCAAACCCAGCGATGTGGTCGTTCTGCTATTTGCAGATCATGGCAGCAAATACCTGAGTAAAATTTATAATAATGGTTGGATGCAAAAACAGGGCTTCATCCGGAAGATCGCTGATTATGCACCCAGCTATCAAATCCAAAGACGATTAGAACGCGTTTTTAATAAATATATCAAGAACTATGGAAATATTTGAAAGGATCCGAAAACAACGAGGCCCGTTAGGACAATATGCCTCGAGAGGAGAAGGATATTATATGTTCCCTGAACTGAAAGGTGAGATTGGCGCACGCATGGATTTTCACGGGAAAGAAGTTGTGGTATGGAGTATCAATAACTATCTCGGATTGGCAAATCATCCTGAGGTACGCAAAGTTGATGCTGAAGCTGCTAAAAAATGGGGACTTGCCTACCCTATGGGCGCACGACTGATGACAGGTGAAACGTCCCTGCATAAAGAGCTTGAAAACAAACTTGCGGCTTACGTCTATAAAGAAGCTGCAGTTGTAGTGAACTATGGCTATCCCGGTGTCGTGTCTTCCATCGATGCTCTTCTCTCACGCAGAGATGCGGTAGTGTATGATGCAGAAAGTCATGGTTGCATTGTGGATGGAACCCGACTTCACATGGGTGAACGTTTTTCCTATAAGCACAACGATGTAGAAAGCCTGGAGCAAAATCTGGAACGTGCTACTAAGTGGGCAACTGAAAAAGGCGGCGGTATACTTGTTGTTACTGAAGGTGTATTTGGCATGCGTGGAGATCAGGGGATCCTAAAGGAAATCGTAGAACTCAAGAAAAAATATAATTTCCGCTTCTATGTGGATGATGCTCATGGCTTTGGTACGCTGGGTGAAGGCGGACGAGGAGCGGGTGTAGAGCAGGGCGTACAGGATGGTATCGACGTCTACTTTTCGACCTTCGCTAAATCTTTCGCTGCTACCGGTGGATTTCTTGCTGGTGATGCCGATATCATTCAATACCTCCAATATGCAATGAGATCTCAGATCCACGCAAAGAGTTTGCCCATGCCAATTGTAGAGGGCAACCTCAAGCGACTCGAGCTGATGCAGGCTCATCCTGAGTACAAAGACAATCTCTGGAGGATCGCGTTGAAACTTCAAAATGGTCTGAAGGAAAGAGGTTTTGATATCGGTACGACAAATACAGTTGTAACCCCGGTATATCTTCATGGTACGCCATTTGAAGCAACTCAAATGGTACATGATATGCGGGAGTCCTACGGTGTGTTTACATCCATGATCATATATCCTGTCATTCCAAAAGGAATGATCCTGCTTCGTATGATCCCTACGGCCTCTCATACAGATGCTGATGTGGACCAGACATTAAATGCATTCAGTGAAGTATCCAAGAAACTCAAAAACAAGGAGTATCAGGATACCATCCTGAATCCGGTGTTAGGATAAAAACCAAATTTTTATAGTTTGAAAAAGGCCTATCGGAAGATGGGCCTTTTTGATTTTTGATTTTGTGAGCGCCTGAAGCGCCATCCCTCTGGGGCGAGGGATTTATTTTTTTGATTTTTGATTTTTGATTTTTGATTCAACAACCCACGATTCACACTTCGACTCCGCTCAGTGCAGGCAATTCACCACCCACAATTCACCACCCACAATTTACGATTGACGATTGACAATTACGATTCACAACTGACGATTCACGATTCACGTTGACCATTCAGGATTCAGGATTCCCGACTGACGATTCCCGATTCACAAATCCATCTTCCGTCAGTGCATCAAGCAATCCTGACTCGAGATTGTATTTAGGTTCAAAATTGAGTTCACGGCGAAGTTTTGCATTGTCGACTCGCCAGTTCCTGGAAGTAATCTCTTTGATTTTGTATGGGCTTACATGTAATGGTCTTCCCAGGATACGTGCAATGGCAAGTCTGATGTAGCTGACACCCATCAATAAACTCCTCGGCACCTTTAGGTGGCGGGTTTTGATTCCCATATGTTTGGAAATATGTTGATTGACTTCAGAGGGATCATAATCAGAGCCATCTGAAAGACAATAGACCTGATTTTTTACATCCATTTCTACTGCATCCCACAATGCCCTTACGAGATCTTTTACATAGATAAAACTGACCAACTGGCCGGCAGGTCCCACCCGAAGAGCAATTCCTCGTTTAACGAGGTTTACGATCTGGTGGACAAATTTTGTGTCTCTCGGACCATATACTGATGTTGGTCTGAAAATGATCCAGTCCAGTCCCTCGATGGCCATGATCTTCTTTTCCGCTTCATGCTTGCTGATCCCATAGGGTGTAAACGGATTCATGGGCGTGTCCTCATTAATTGGCACCATGGATTGTGGATCACCTGGCCCAATCGCCTGAAGACTGCTGATGAAGATGAATTTCTTAAAATTCGGTTGGGTTTTGAGCAATGCCTTAATGAAGTAGTCCGTAAACTCGACATTCCCCCTGTAGAATTCTTCAATCTTTTCTGGCTTGGTCACACCTGCGCAATGGATGACATATTCAAATCCTCCCGTTTCTGCTGCAAATTTTTCAAGGCGTGCCACCAATTTTTCCCGTTCCTGAAATTCCAGATAAAACTTGTTAGTACCTTCCTGCAACAACAACTCCTCTGCCGGGTTGCGGTAACTGCCATACACATCATGGCTTCTCTTCAGCCCTTCCAGTTGAAGGAACCTTCCGATAAAACCCCCTGCCCCTGTTACTAATACTCTTTTTGGCTCCATACGGGTGCAAAGATAATGAGAGTGAGAGAGAATGAGAGGGTGAGCCCTGGTTGCTGAGCTGAAGCACAAGGTTGAGAATAGGTAGTCGAAATACGACACCTCTCGCCCATCCTTGTGCAGGCTCAGGGACCGGGTGAGAGGGTGAAAGTGAGAGATAATCTTTCTAGAATTGAAAAGGCTGGATTACTTTATCTTTAAGAAAATGGATAAAAGGAAATCGTTTTTCCCTTTTGCCATGTATGACTGTAACTCCAAAAATAGTGTGACCGACCCTTTTACCATATTCTACCTCTTACCGGAGGATGCGAGGCGCATTGAGGCATCGGTTAATGAGCCACACCTTCATGATTATGAAGAGTTGCTGCTCGGCATGGAGGGTCAGCCTGAGCATTTTATTGATTTTAAGTCCACTGTTTTTCAGGCTCCTTATGTCAGTTTCATGATCCATTTCTGTTGAATACGCATACTACAGCTGTCAGAGCCACCTGGTTTAGCATCATCAGTAATACCTCACTTGCGCTCATCAAATGGATTGCAGGCATTTTTGGCAACTCATACGCCCTGATCGCAGATGCGATTGAATCCACTTCCGATATTCTTGCATCCATCCTGGTCTTGATTGGTCTTAAGTATACAAACAGGCCTGCTGATGCTAATCATCCGTATGGTCATGGGCGTGCGGAGCCTTTGTTTACATTTATAGTCGTAGCGTTTCTTGTAACTTCTGCCACCGTCATTGCGTATGAAAGTATTCAACACATTCGCATACCTGATGGACCACCCAAGGCTTTTACCCTGATCATCCTCGGTGCCATCATTATCTGGAAAGAAATTTCATTCCAGTTTGTGCTGAACAAAAGCAAACAAACAAGAAGCTCTTCTTTAAAGGCTGATGCATGGCATCACCGTTCTGATGCTATTACATCTGTTGCTGCGTTTATTGGCATTTCTGTTTCTCTGTTGTTTGGAAAGGGGTTTGAATCTGCGGATGATTGGGCTGCGCTTTTTGCCTCAGGATTTATTTTATACAACAGTTATTTAATATTCAGGCCTGCCCTGAGTGAAATAATGGATGAACATCTGTATGATGACCTTATTGCAGACATCAGGTCTATAGCAGCGGAAGTTGAGGGTATACGGGGAACAGAGAAATGCTTCATTCGTAAATCGGGCATGAAATACCTTGTGGATTTGCATGCAATTGTGGATGGCAATAGTACGATCAAGGAAGGCCACAGGCTGGCTCATGTACTTGAAGATACCCTGCGTGAAAAATTACCAGAAATCAGTCATGTTATCATCCATATAGAACCTGATGATGATACAGGAATTTAGAACAGGTAGGTAATAAATAAGTACATGATAAACAACACGATCATTAAAATACTAACCATAAACAACAGGATGAAATACCTGGGCAACAGATATCGCCATCGATCCTGGTAAAACCTTTTTATGGACAGAAGCAGGTAAATAAAAAGATAGATGACAATGACGGTTACGAGAACTGAAAATACTGTATAGAGGGCGGGATTCGCAATTTTATTTACAACAAACTGAATCAGCATCCAGATGATCAATATCATAAAAAGATATGAATATTGATAAATGGAAAAAATAAAATGTTCTACATAGTTTTTACGTCTGGAAGAAAAGTATAAGAGTTTCAAAAACAACGCAAAAAAGGGCATGCTGATAAACAGGAGTTGGGGAATTTTGTGAACCAGTTCGTCCAAATATTCTGACATGGCTTTATACTGATCGCCATCATGTTTCGTTTTCAATTCTTTTTTATGCTCTTCAGCCCTTTTATTAAAAAGCTCGATCAGCCATCCGCTATCCTGTGAGATAGAATCTGAAACACTATAGAGATCAATAATTCCTGAGGGTTGAGTTGTATCCCCGCCATCTGCTGCCACACTATCCTGGGTATAACGGATGGACTGGATTAAAGCATTGGTATGCATGGTATCTGCAGAACCCACTATAAATTCTTTTTCTTGTTCCAGATAAAATAATCGTTTGTGATAGTTGAATTTTGGTTCTGTCCTGATCTGCATGTCTTCTGTATTCAACGCGTAGAATAACAGGACAAAAAAAACAGTAGAGGAGAACACATAAAACCTAACCGGCTCAAGCTGGCTCTTCCGTTTGCCTTCCATATATTCCACCGGTACCAATCCGGGCTTGAGAAACAGGCTCTTGACCGTATGCCAAAGCTTTCCATCATAGTGGAACAGATCCTGGATGTAGTGAATGATAAGGTGGAAGGCAGAGTCAGCGATTTGAATATTCTCCTGACCACATTGCGTACAAAACCGATCCTCCACGAGGTGGCCGCAATTCAGGCAATTTTTCTCTTCGCGAAGCTTGGAATGGCTCATAAAATCGGTAAAATGATTGCCAAAATATAGATTATTATCGCAAGCCCACCGTATCCGATATTTTACAAATAAACACGATCTTACCTCTTCATAGAGCGATCATGGAATCCATCATTCACGAAATACACGGCAATAAAGGCGGCTTTTATTATGAGCTGCAAGGGAATCGCCTTGCTGAAATGGTCTATACCATGGCGGGAGAAAAGCGAATGATCATTGAACACACCAATGTTGACGAATGGCTGAAGGGTCAGGGTGTGGGTAAAAAATTACTTGCTGAATTGGTGGCATTTGTCAGGAAGGAAAATATCAAAGTCGTCCCACTGTGCTCATTTGCCAATGCCACTTTTAAACGAATGGCTGAGTGGCAGGATGTTCTTGCAAATGCAATGGTTCCGTAGATGTCAACTGCCATTTCTCTTACCTTTGCCGGCCATGAATGAAGACATCCAGGCCATCCAATACCATATTAAGTCCGGTATCCCTGCAGCCCTGCCGGAATATCACGGTCGGGATACAACCATTCAGCATGCGCCTGTCAGAAACATTCAATATCTGACTTCAGCAGAGCGTAGGCTCGCATTGCAGAATGCACTCCGATATTTTCCTTCACAGCACCACGAAATATTAGCAGCCGAATTTGCCTTAGAACTTGAGGTCTATGGCCGAATTTATATGTATCGGTTCCGGCCATCATACGGTATGTATGCAAGACCCATCGAACACTACCCTGCCCGATGTCAGCAGGCAGCAGCCATCATGCTGATGATCCAGAATAATCTTGATCCATTGGTTGCAAAATATCCTCATGAGCTTATCACCTACGGAGGCAATGGATCGGTTTTTCAAAACTGGGCTCAATATCTCCTGACGATGAAATATCTCAGTGAGATGACAGAAGAACAAACCCTGGTGATGTATTCAGGTCATCCGCTCGGTTTATTTCCTTCACATCCGTTGGCACCACGTGTAGTGGTGACTAATGGCATGATGGTTCCGAATTATAGTTCAAAAGAAAACTGGAATACATTCAATGCGCTGGGCGTCACTCAATATGGTCAGATGACTGCGGGTTCATTTATGTATATCGGGCCGCAGGGGATTGTGCATGGCACGACTATTACTCTATACAATGCAGGTCGTTTAAAAAACCTGGGTGATCATCTGAAAGGAAAATCATTTATCACATCCGGCTTAGGGGGTATGTCGGGTGCCCAGGCACGTGCCATCCTGATCACAGAAGCTACCGGAATTATAGCCGAAGTGGATGGTGATGCTATTAGGCAGCGACTGGCTGATGGATATATCAGGGGAGAGGATGTGTATACTGAACTCGATGTGTTATTGCGCGATTTTGTTTCCGATCGTGATGCTGGAGTGGCACGGTGCTTTGTATTTCATGGCAACATTGTAGATCTGTGGGAGGGTATTGTTGCAAAGTTTATTCACATCGACCTGGGATCGGATCAGACTTCATGTCATAACATGGATCACCTGGGTTATTGTCCGGCAGGCTATACCTTCGAAGAAGCAAAATCGCTGATGCAACGTGATAAAGCTGCATTTGACGAAGCAATACAAATATCCCTACGCAGGCAGATCCATGCCATCAATATTCTCACCGCACGTGGCATGTATTTCTGGGATTATGGAAATGCGTTTTTGCTGGAAGCTTCAAAAGCAGGTGCTGAAGTATTGGATGAAACAAAACCCTCCGGATTTCGATATGCATCTTATGTAGAAGATATCATGGGGCCGCTTTGTTTTGATTATGGTTTCGGTCCATTCCGATGGGTGTGTGCAAGTGGCAAAAATGAAGATCTCGATCTTACAGATGATATTGCTGCCGATACGATCCGCTCTATCATGGCGACGTGTGCGCCTGACGTAAAAGGACAATGGCAGGATAACCTTAACTGGATCGAACAGGCGAAAACAAATATCCCTCCCGTAGGCAGTAAATCGCGCATCCTGTATGCAGATGCTGAAGGAAGAATTGAAATTGCGCGTCGGTTTAATAAAGCCATTCGCGATGGGAGGCTGCATGGACCTATTGTATTAGGAAGAGATCATCATGATGTGAGTGGCACGGATGCACCGTGGCGTGAAACGGCCAATATTTATGATGGATCGAAATTCACTGCAGACATGGCCATCCAAAATGTAATCGGAGATGCGATGCGAGGCGCAACGTGGGTAAGCATACACAATGGGGGTGGTACAGGATGGGGTGAAGCTATCAATGGTGGCTTTGGACTTGTTCTGGATGGTAGTGATGTGAGTGATAAATCTCTACAATCGATGTTGTACTGGGATGTGCATAACGGTATCGCCCGCAGATCCTGGGCGCGCAATCCAAATGCGATGTCAACTGCAACACTGGCGATGCAACGGGAAGATAACCTGGAGATCACGATGCCACATCTCACCGATCCTGCTTTGCTGGATACGTATTTTAAATAATCACTTATCTGAACACCGTTACATCACCAGCAACAGCATAAATTTTTTCGTCAGCCATGACAAACTCTATCATATAGACGTACACACCCGGATTGACAGGGCCCTTGTCTGTTGTTCCATCCCAGAGGACCATTTCTCCTTCATTAAATAGATCTGCTTTTTCATTGAGAACACCACCCCATCTGTCATAAATGATGACACGTTTGATAGCCCGGATATTGAATGGATCAGAAGTGATTTGAAAAAAATCATTAATCCCATCCTGATTCGGTGTGAAAACATTGGGAATATAGACCACGGGATCACGGCGGACTCTGATGCGTACAGTATCAAAATCAATACATCCTTCCTGTGTTTCTGCACTCACTACAAAGGTGGTGTCATAAAAAGGCGTGGCTACAGGGTCCAGGCATGCACCACAACTTAACATCTCATCCGGATCCCATGTAAGAAACCAAACAGGCAGTGTGGAAGTTGTAGTCAGTGTTACAGAGTGGCCTAATACAATCGTAGTATCCTCAATTGTTTTGATATCCAATGGAGGGCCATCAGGAACGGTAATGACTTCATTATCGAAACAACCGTATGGATCCTGAATCCATGCCGTGTAAATTCCTGCAGGCAGATTGATAAGTGTATTCGGCGGAGGCAGGATACTGTCATTGATGCGGAAATAGTATGGTGGTCTCGCCCCGGATATGGATACGACAAATACAGATCCATCAGAAGCACCTTCACAAGAGGGAGGTGAAAAATCAAAATTGGCAGAGATATGTGGATCAGGTACAATCATAAGATTGAGTGTCACGATACTATCGCATCCATTAGATGCTGTTAATTGTTGTGTATAAATTCCGGTCTGACCATATTGAATACCACCCAGATCAAAGGTGAGTCCTTCACAAATCGTATCGGTGATAAGAAACTCAACGGGAACAACTTCCACACGAATGGGGTCAGACACAATCCGACAATTTGGATTGAGGAGATTGGGTGCACTATTGCTGTACAGGTATCTGAAGAAATACGTACCCGCATCCAGCAAATTAATCTGATGCTGTCTGTCAGTTGCATTTATAATGTCTGTATATACAAATCCGGAATCAAGACTTGTCTGCCATTGAACAGATCCTGTGTCACCTTCCACGTGTGCTGACAATGCAGGAAAAGGGGAGTTTTCACAGATCCGTCCCTCAGGTGCTATGGAGATGGATGCTTCCGGTCCACAGGGTTGAAAACTGATATTATCGAGTGCCAGATCATTGCCAGTTCCACCTGGCGCATTATTGCGCAATGTCAGTTTGAGAGAGGTTTGGCCAGGTGTAGTCGTAAAAGTAAAACCGTAAGTGTGCCAGTCTTCATCCTGAGGTATCTGGCCTGTGGTATACACAACAGCACTATCTATAAGAAATGTGACATTCGGCAGAATATGTCCCGTGGTATTTCTTGAGATGATATTGATGATATCTGCAGAAAACTGGTACAGGGTGTTTTCACAAATGTTTACTATATCCTGTTCATAAAAAATGCCGGGGGTAAAACTGGCATTTACTACCATCATGTATCCATTGGGATCAGGACTGTTATCACCGATCTGAAGCCATGTATCGAAATGGTTGGACCATTTGGCCATATCACTTGTCAGGGTATATTCGCCATCATCTGGGGGGACTGAAGTAGTATATTGAAATCCGGGGGCATAACCAGGATCTGTAGGAAAGATCACCCGCGTTCCACTACCAAAAGTGCCATCCGTAAAAATATTATCTCCCAGGTTTCCGGCACATAGTACTGTCTGAGCAGATACATGCTGGGGGCACAACCAAAGCATTAATTGGATGAAGCAGAAAGCAGTCGAAAACCCAAACGGTTTTTTAAATTGTGCCATCACCACCATATGAGGTAAATTTAACCCATTCTGTGGACTCCTCCGGAAGCATATGACCCAACCAAGGCACGAAATTCCAACATATACACCGATCTGGTTATTTTCTATTGCGCTTCTCGCCTTCGTGGCAGTCAAAATACCTCAACTGGGATTACCTTTTTTTTGGGATGAAGCTGGTGTATATGGCAAAATGGTCTTTGAATTTGCCACACATGATCTGAGTTTGCACCCGAAATCCATGGATCAATGGCTTTCTAGGGGTCATCCCCTTTTATTTCCCAATCTCATTGCTTTGGCCTGCAAGATTTTTGGTACGACGGTGACGGTCGCGCATGCGGCTAACTTTTTTCTGGCATGTTCCCTGGTTATTTCGATGTTCTTCCATCTGAGTAAGGCATTTCATCCGTGGGTTGGTTTGGGTGCTACCCTGGTATTGATGGCAATGCCTCTATTCTTTACACAGTCTGTTTTCGTTTTACCCGAAGTGACACTGGCGCTGATGTTATGGTGGACGACATGGGCATTTATTCATAAAAAATACATCATCTACATTCTGGCCGGAACTGCTGCTATCATGATCAAGGAACCAGCAGTTGTATGGATTGGTGCACTCTTTGGTTGGTCAATACTTTTTGACAGAATACCTATTTATAAAAAACTTCTTTGGCTTATTCCTTATATACCTTTTGGAATTTTCATGTTGATCCAGAAACAAACCTTTGGGTGGTATTTTTTTCCATACCATACCGGTGGATTTGATTTTATAGCTTCAAATATCGTAGCCAGGTTTGGTGACTTTATGGAATATTTATTCTGGAAAGATGCAAGAGGTATTTGGGTATTTGTTATTCTCTTTGGTGGCTTCCTGGCATGGCGAAAAAGAAATAAAAACGAATTTTCTTTATTTATCACCCCCAGGCCTTATCTGGCTGCGCTATTTGTTTCTTTGGTTTATATCCTCTTTTCCTCCACAACATTTTTTGTTGAACGTTATGTAATAGCAACACTACCCGTCATAAGCTCCCTGATCGGTTTTACGATCTATTATGGTATTGCCGGGAAACGACCCTTACTTACACTGGTACTCATCTGCATTTTGGTATTTTCTTCATTTCCATATATGACTTCCAAAACGTTTGTATATGATAACGATATGTCCTATATGCGGTCGATCGAGAGTTCCAAAAAGACAATTTCATACATGTTGGATCGTGGAATGCTCAACCAGGATGAATTTCATGCAACCCGGCCGATCATCCATGCTTTATCAGATGGAAGGTTTGGGTACTTGCCGCAGGATTCATTGTCTCGGTATTCAACCATTGTAAGTGCCGAAACGAAATTCGTTGTTAAAGTAGAACCTGGTACTCCCATTGAAAACCCCGAGCAGTTTCCCCTTGATACGATCATTCACTGGAAGGATCAGGATATCCGGACCACCATTTATGCGGTTCTACCCAAAGACACCACTAGTATTCAATAAGACATCACTACTGTATGTATTCATTTCATTTGTCGATCGACATTCAGCAGCCTATCGATACTGTGATTCGACTTTACCCGGATAGAACGCTTTTTCCCAGGTGGCAACCTGGGTTGGTCAGTGATGAATTGATATCCGGCAAGAATGGAGAAAGTTTTTATAAAATGACCTATGGTAAGGGCAGAAGAAAACTTATCATCAGTGAAACCGTCATGCGTCAGGAACTGCCTGACCATTATGATGTCCGTTATGAAATGAAAGGGGTGACAAATACAGCACAGAATTCCTTTATATCTGTCTCCCCAACTGTCACGCGGTGGAATGCTGAAGTAACGTATTCCTTCAAAGGACTAAAGAATCTGATTGCCACTTATATGCGAACTAATTTTGAAAACCAGTCCGTACTCATTATGAAAAACTTTAAAGGTTTTGCGGAATCTTTTCGTTAGCATTACCGGAAATTCCAACCCGTCGTATTGTATGATCTTTTTTAGTGAAAAATACGGGGTAAAAAGACGTCGAATTACATATAAATAAAATTACCTATCTTGCTAATAATCAACATCTTACACCGATTAACGTATGGTTAACAGGAAATAGAAGCAGGCTTCAACTGAAGGATAAATAAAGACCTTACTTTTGGCATTGATAATTGTATCGAAAACAAATTCAAAATCCTGATATGAAACATTTACTTGGAATGCTTGCCATCGTTTTAATGGCTTCTTTTCAGTTGTCTGCGCAAGCAACCACCACTGAAGAAGTTGGTAATCCTGCTTCAAAAGCAGTTTTTAAACTTGATTCTGATGTCGTTGATTACGGCACGATAGACCAGGGAGGTGAACCTCTCCGTCTTGCTAAATTTACAAACACCGGTACTGAGCCTCTGATCATCACAGGTGCTAAAGGAAGCTGCGGTTGTACAGTTCCTAATTGGCCAAAAGATCCAATCATGCCAGGCGAAACATCTCAGATCGAGATTCGCTATGACACAAAACGTGTGGGTGCCATCAACAAAGTAGTGACTGTTACCACCAATGACGCTGTTGGAAAATATACGATCAACGTAAAAGGTACGATCAATGCAGTAGCCACTGAAGAAGGCTTACCTGAAAAAGAAACCATCTTTAAAAAACCTAACTAATCGAACACTTTCGATTACAAAGATCAAAAGCCCGGATGTGGAAACACATTCGGGCTTTTTGTTTGTGGTGATGACTACCGATATCCTCTCTTGGTTATTTTTACACCCATTCAAATATATCCTATGCTTGTCCTGCTGTCCCCTTCCAAAAACCTTCATAACAAACCAATCACTGCCCATCGTACCAGCCTGCCGAGGATGGCTGATGACAGCCAGAAACTGATTGAGGTGTTACTCAAACAAACGCCCAAATCGCTGCAGAAGCTCATGGACATCAATGACAAACTTGCCAAACTCAATGTAGACCGGTATCACCAATTCACCTGGCCTCATACAGCGGATAACAGTACTGCAGCCATGTATACTTTTCGCGGTGAAGTCTATCTGGGTCTCGAAGCGAATACGCTTACGAAAGCCGAAGCCGATACAGCTCAAAAATATATCAGGATACTTTCAGGACTTTATGGATTGCTGCAGCCTTTGGATTTAATACAACCCTACCGGCTTGAAATGGGAGTAGATTTGAAAGTAGGCAAACAGAAAACCCTGTACGAATTCTGGGGAGATCGAATCACTAAGCTCCTGAATGAAGATGTAACGGCTACCAAATCCAAAGTGGTCATCAATCTTGCTTCACAAGAATATAGTGCATCTATCCAAATGGATCAAATCTCCGTCCCGGTCATAGACATTCACTTCCTCGAATTCAGAAATGATAAGCTTCAGTTTCTTTCGTTCAATGCAAAACGCTCCCGCGGCTGGATGGCAAGGTATATCGTGCAGCACAGACTAAAAAAGAGCAGTGACCTCAGAGGATTTGATGTCCAGGGATATGGATACAGGGAAGATTTGTCGGATGGGAAAAAGATGGTGTTTGTCCGATAGAATGAGTAGCTTTTAGCCATGAAAAAAATACTCCTGCCTGTAATCCTGCTGACAGCCTGGATGATCTTCCTGAGCATGGATATTCCGGTAGGTAATAATTTCCTGCCCGCGCTTGGCCGGCTTATCAATCCGTTTAGTGGTATCACCCGCAATACATCAGCAGATCACGCCGATTTTGAATTACAAGGCATGACGCAAGGTGACGTAAAGATCCTATTTGATGAAAGGGATGTACCTCATATCTATGCTCAAACACTCACAGACGCCATCTACGCACAAGGCTATCTACATGCCGCTAACCGGTTGTTTGCAATGGATGTTTCCACAAGATCTGCTGCAGGAAGGTTATCAGAACTGATTGGTAACCGCACCATTGAGATTGACAAAAGACAACGGCAACGTGGTTTTGAACAATCAGCAATTGAAAAAGCTAAAAACTGGGAGTCCTATGACGGCAATAAAGAAATCATCGATGCGTATGTCAATGGTGTCAATGATTATATAAATTCATTATCCTATGCACAATGGCCTATCGAGTATAAGCTGATGTCGCATGGCCCGGTCGCCTGGACGGCCACGCATACAGCGTTGATGGCAACTAATATGGCCATCATGTTGTGTATGTCAGAAAGTGATCTGAAATACACACATGCAAAAAATACGTTGACGCCTGATCAATTTGCATATCTGTATCCTGCTCACAATCCGTTGGAAAGCCCAATCATTCCTGCTGGTACGAAATGGGATTTTACGCCTGTAAAACCGACTTCTTCAAATAATACAATCATGCCTGTTATTCCTTCCAGGACGGATGATGATCGCAAAAAGGATATCAATGGAAGTAATAACTGGGCGATTGCCCCATCAAAAACGCAGAATGGATTCGCCCTTCTCGCAAATGATCCGCACCTCAGTCTCACCCTTCCCAATATATGGTATGAAATGGAAATTCATACTCCCGAAATGAATGTGCATGGTGCTTCTATACCAGGACTTCCATTTATAGTTATTGGCTTTACTGATTCGATTGCATGGGGTACGACCAATTCAGGACAAGACGTGCTCGATTGGTATGAAATTCACTGGAAGGATTCAACACGTCAGCAATACCTGCTGAATGGAAAATATGTAGATGCAGAATTGAGAGTTGAAGAAATTCAGGTGCGCGGACAGGAACCTGTTTTCGATACGGTTCGCTATACATACTGGGGACCAGTGACATCAACAGGTGACAACAAGGATATGGCGATGAAATGGATCGGACATCAGCGGGCGAAAGAAAATGATATCGCTTATCTCAAAAAAATGAATACAGGGAAGTCCCTCGCAGACTACCGTAGTGCGGTTGAAGATTTTCAATATCCTGCACAGAATAAAGTATTCGCATCCACTTCAGGGGATATTGCAATTAGTGTTGCAGGTGTCATGCCTATACGTCCTAAAGGTGAAGGAACATTTATTTTGGATGGCAGTAACACTGTAAATGACTGGCAGGGTTTTATTCCTTTCGCGCAGGCACCCCACATCATCAATCCTGCTTCAGGTTATGTAAGCTCTGCCAACCAGGCACCAGCTGAAACAACATATCCATATCCTCAACTCGGAGTACGGACATTTGAAGATTATCGTGGCCGGGTTATCAATATGGTTATTGACAGCTCAGACAATCTGACAGTCAGGGATATGATGGCATTGCAGGAGAATAACT
>JBBREG010000059.1:0-15941 GCA_038203125.1 Chitinophagales bacterium | reverse complement strand
TCAGGAATTACCTTCCATCCTGCGTCAGGAATTTCAAGATGTAATGTTCCACTGACACTATCCTGTATGGCTGTCAATACCATATTGATATTACGGTCTTTACCAACATTGAATACAAGGGAAGGATCATCAAAGGCGATTGTAACGGGGGGGGTAATCGAAACGGGACGATAGATTTCTCCTTCTGCCGGATCGACTGTTTTGTATGTCACTGGCGTTGTAAATGTAAAAGGCACCCCTTCAATGAGAATACGTAGCTCTGCAGTGATGGGTGATGAATCTGCATCTGTCCCTCTGAGATGCTGATCGGGTACGTTATACATGCCTTCAGTGGCAGTATTCCGCAGCCAATAGGGTATGCTCAGGTTGTCCGGAACGATGCTTTGTATCTCTTTTAGATATCCAAGGTTGTATTGTAAATTTTCATTGTAGTTGTAGGTTGTATCCGCACCCTGTATCGTAATTTTTTGGAGGACAACATTTGCAGGTGATCTGTTGATCACTTCAACGGAGACCGGAATTTTCTGGCCAGGCGAGACTTCGTATTTTGTTGTGCGGGCTTCCGCAAAAAGACCAAGGCATTTTTGGATGAGTTGATTGCACTCTTTAATTTTGATGTTCTTCCAGTATGAATCCGGGAGTGAACTAATCATGCGATGTATGTCCAATAGAATCGGAATACTTTGAGAAGGTGATTTAAAATTGAAATTGGATTCAAGCATTTTTACTTTCTCGCCAATGGGCCCACCACCCGTTACACGATTCCAGGTGATGTCAATGCCTTCAAAAATGTTTTTGGGAATTACTCCTTTTGAATCTTTGATCAGATCAAGATAATCGAGGCTTTCACCCCGTGTCTCAGCCGATCCAAATCCCTGGCTCTTGTGCATGCTGCGGCTCCTGGCCGCGATTTCACTATTGGATTCACCGGTAACTTCATCAAAAGTACCGATGTCCACGGCGATCATTTTTGATTTGTCTGCCTTGTCGAAATTTTCACGTGATCCATAAAAGAACCAACTGGTATTAAAGTAGATCCGGCGCGGCTGCCACGGATCAACCAGTTTTAATTGTTCAGGGAATGCTTTAGGATCATTTGCGAGATCAAATGCTTCAACAGACAGAATTGCAGAACCTGTATGGTGTCCATGATTTGGACGTGACGTATCGGTATTAAACCTATTGATGATCACATCTGGTTTCATTTTTCGGATGGCAAATACAACATCACTCAGAACTCCTTCCCGGTCCCAGATGGTGAATGTTTCTGCGGCCGTCTTGGAATATCCGAAGTCATTTGCTCTTGTAAAAAGTTGATGTCCTCCATCAATCTGCCTGGCTCCCAACAACTCATGCGTTCTAATGACACCCAGCATTTCGCGAATCTCATGACCAATCAGATTTTGCCCTCCATCGCCACGGGTCATGGATAGATAGGTCGTATTAGCAGCCACATGGTTTGCCATGTAGGATATCATCCGGGTATTTTCATCATCGGGGTGGGCTGCTACATAGAGTACGTTAGCCAGGACACCAAACTTTTCTATATCCTTATATATGTCAGCTGACCCGGTTTGACCGGCGGCAGACTGGAGTATGAAAATGAAGAAAATTATTTGAATAATCGAACGCATAGATATGTACTTTTTGAAAACAATCTAATAGGTGGTAAAGCTACGGAATCCTGACACGACTGCTGAAGCGACGATGAGTCAGATCAATTATACATGGTGTGTTTTGTTAATACTGCACGTTTTCGACAGGTCAGCGTAATTAATAGAATTAAATTTCGTGAAAGGTGTATAATAAGATATAAAAATTATGCACCTTAGCCGTTGGTTAACGAAAGAGAAAAACACATCTATAGTTATGTTGATTCTATTGGTCACACTGACAGTTTTTATTACCAGCGGTTTGATTTTCCTGGTCAAATTGGGCGCCAGTCGGAAGTAAGCCTTACTGGTCAAGGGTCCTTCTGATGCAAACCTTACATACCCCTATTCGAGGACTCCTGCTTCGACCGCATTCCTATCTCTGCCATCATGCGTTATTCTCTGGTTCATCACGTACCTTTGACCCTTCTTCTGAGGTAAAGATTGATGCAAAAGCAAGTTCATTCAAGTATTCCTACTGCTACAGGCCTTTGGTACATTGACGCATATGCGGATCACGACAGGGAGCCTATGCCTCACCTGGCCATTTATCCCCCGGGACTTGTTCCAACTGATATTGTAACGGTTAGAGTCCATTCAGAATGCCTTACGGGAGATCTTTTTGGAAGTAAACGTTGTGATTGTGGTGCACAACTGGAGAAAAGCCTTGATGTCATATCAAAGGAGAAAGGAGTCCTAATCTATTTACGACAGGAAGGCAGGGGTATTGGGCTGATCAATAAACTTAAAGCATATAATCTCCAGGATGAAGGTTTTAATACCATCGATGCCAATCATCAATTGGGATTCGAGACAGACGAACGCTCCTACCATATCGCCAGCCTGATCCTAACTGATTTGGGCATCAAATCGATCCGTCTGCTGACAAACAACCCGGAGAAAATGGCATCGATCAGTAAGTCTGGTATTGTGATCGTAGACCGGATGCCACTCATGGTTGAACCCACTGAGGACAATGAAGGATATCTCCGGATCAAAAGGGACCTTATGGGTCATTTGTTGGATTAACCAGGACCTGTCAATTTAAAATGATCATACAAACTTAGACAACACTGCTCCATGGATGAAAGGTTAGTTGCTTTTGAGCGTCTTCTTGGGATCATGGATGAATTGCGAGAGCGTTGTCCATGGGATCGTAAGCAGGATATTCATTCCCTTCGAAATCTTACGATAGAAGAAACCTACGAGCTGGCCGATGCTATTTTGAAAGAAGACTGGCCGGGTATCGGGGAGGAACTTGGGGATGTCCTCCTGCATATCGTATTCTATGCTAAAATCGGAAGTGAGTCAGGGCATTTTGATATAGGCTCGATCATTCAGCAGGAATGTGAAAAGCTGATCCGTCGGCATCCACATATATATGGTGATACAAAGGTGTTCGATGAAGAGGATGTGAAACGGAACTGGGAAGCCATTAAACAAACAGAGGGTAAAAAATCTGTATTATCGGGGGTGCCGAATTCGCTGCCAGCTATGATTAAGGCATACCGAATGCAGGATAAAACCCGTCAGGTTGGCTTTGAATGGGAAAATGATCAGCAGGTCTGGCAAAAGGTGGAAGAGGAAATAGAGGAGTTTAAAGAAGTTATGAAAGGAGAGGGTGGACGGAAAGAGTTGGAAGATGAATTTGGGGATATCCTGTTTTCCCTGATCAATTTTGCCCGGTACAAAGGGATTGATCCCGAGACATCGCTTGAGCGGGTCAATCAAAAGTTTAAACGGAGATTTGAATACATTGAAGCACACGCACCTAAGTCGTTGACAGATATGAGTTTAGCAGAAATGGACCTGCTATGGAATGAAGCTAAACAGAAGGAACGCGAGAAAATCTAATGAGGAGATATAGATAAAGGCAAAATCTGTATCTTCGCCGCGCGAAAAAATATCTAAACGAAATATTCGTCATTTTTTTAAAGCGTCAAATGACATGGCAATTTATCTAACATCAGAAAAGAAGAGTCAGCTCTTCAATGAATTTGGAGGTTCACCAGCCAATACGGGTGGAACAGAATCCCAGGTGGCGTTGATGACACTCAGGATCAATGAGTTATCAAAACATCTACAATCCAATAAAAAAGACAATTCCTGCAAACGGTCACTCCTGACCATGGTAGGACAGCGAAAGCGTTTGTTGCATTATCTGATGGAATCGGATATTCAGCGCTATCGCGAAATTATCGAAAAGTTGGGCATACGGAAGTAAATCCCCTTTCTTCAGGAATGGTGGGTTTGTGTTGCCGTAATTAAGAGATTCTCAATTACAGAGTTGATTTTGCTATAGGACCTGGAATATTTCCAGCCAGCCTTTGCCTATCCGGTGATTATTTTTTCTTATTTGACGTAAATTATTAATTAACAGATTATAACAAATTAAAAATATATTATATGGGTGTTCAAAATCCTATTACCCATTCCTTTCAGCTTCCTGATGGAAGGGAAGTTATACTTGAGACAGGCAAGCTGGCCGCTCAGGCTCATGGATCAGCAATGGTAAGGCTTGGTGATACTATGCTCCTTGCTACAGTTGTGTCAAATAAAGAAGCCAAAGAAAACCAGCCATTTTTCCCCTTATCAGTTGATTATCAGGAAAAATTCGCTTCTGTTGGCCGAATTCCGGGCAACTTCTTTCGTCGTGAATCCAAGCTGAATGATTACGAAGTATTGATCTCCAGGTTGGTTGATCGCGCAGTTCGTCCATTATTCCCTGAGGGGTATATGAATGAGACTCAGATCATTATTAACCTGATCTCTGCAGATAAGGATGGCATGCCGGACGCGCTTGCAGCATTGGCAGCCTCTACAGCGTTGTCAGTTTCCGATATTCCATGGGCAGGTCCTATCTCCGAAGTGAGAGTGGCCAGGATCAATGGAGAATTTGTAGTAAACCCGGGAAGGGAGGCAGTGAAAGAAGCAGATCTCGATGTCATTATTGCTGCAACTCTTGCAGACATCATGATGGTAGAGGGTGAAGCTGATGAGTGTTCCGAAATGGATCTGATCGAGGCCATCCGGATAGGACATGAAGCGATTAAAGTACAATGCCAGGCTCAACTGGATTTAGCAGCGAAAGTGGGCGTGAAGGCTACTCAGAAACGTGAGATCGTTGTAGCGGATGAAGATGAGGAATTAAAAAAAATCATAGATGATTTTGGAAGACAACGTGTCTATGATATTTCTGATGGAGCCCTGGAAAAATCAGTTCGTCTTGAAAAATACCAGACGATTAAAACTGAATTAATTGAAAAACTAACTGCAGAACGCGGGGAGGAATATCTGGCTGAAAAACTGGGTATGCTTCACCGGTATTATGAGAAGTTGAAGAAAGATGTGGTGCGCAATTTCGTCATTACCTCCGGCAAACGTATCGACGGAAGAAGAACTGATGAGGTACGGCCTATTTGGATTGAAGTAGATTATCTGCCCTCCACACATGGATCTGCAGTGTTCACACGTGGTGAAACACAATCACTGACCAGTCTTACGCTGGGCACCAAGAATGACGAAGTATTACTTGATAATGCGTTGGATTATCGCTATGATAAATTTATCCTGCATTACAATTTCCCTCCATTTTCTACGGGAGAAGTAAAGATGATGCGTGGTCCGGGTCGTCGCGAAGTCGGTCATGCAAACCTTGCTGCACGTTCTTTGCGTAAGGTGTTTCCGGAAGCACAACCATACACATTACGTATCGTTTCTGATATCCTTGAATCAAATGGTTCGTCATCTATGGCGACTGTTTGTGCCGGATCGATGGCACTTATGGACGCTGGAATCCAAATTAAAAAACCTGTATCAGGAATTGCCATGGGACTGATCAGTGAAGGAGGCAAATCTGCCATCCTCACGGATATCCTGGGAGATGAAGATGCATTGGGAGATATGGATTTCAAATTGACCGGCACCCGCGATGGTATTGTGGGTTGCCAGATGGATATCAAGGTTGATGGTCTTAGTTATGAGCTGCTCACGCAGGCATTAATGCAGGCGAGAGATGGAAGACTTCATATTCTTGACAAGATGGAAGAAGTGCTTGCAGTGCCAAGAGAAGATCTCAAGCCACATGCTCCAAGAATCCTTGAGATCATCATTGAGAAAAGTCAAATTGGCGCTGTCATCGGCCCGGGTGGTAAAGTCATACAGGATATCCAGGCCACTACGGGTACTGTCATTAATATTGAAGAAGCCGGTGATAAAGGAATTGTCAATATTGCCAGCTCCAATAAAGAAGCTCTGGAAGCAGCCAGAGCGAGGATTGAGTCCATTACGCATACACCTGAAGTTGGCAATGTATACGAAGCTATTGTGCGGACGATCATGCCATATGGTGTGTTTGTGGACTTCATGAACAAGAGTGGATTATTGCATGTGTCTGAAATATCTCATACCCGCATAGATAATGTAGAGGATGTATTCAAAGAAGGTGATACCGTGAAAGTGCAGGTGGTAGAAATTGATCAGCGTACGGGTAAGATGCGTATGTCACGTAAATCTTTGATGCCAAAACCTGAGCGTAAGAAAAACGAGAACGGTGAATACGAGGATGGGTATGGTGAAGACGGACCTCCTGAGAATACAGAAAGATCTTTCGATGATCGTGATCGTGGACCACGACGTGACGATCGCGGACCACGCAGAGATGACCGTGGACCACGACGTGATGATCGGGGACCGAGAAGAGATGGTGGAGGTGGCGGTGGAAGCCGAAACGGTGGTGGCGGCGATCGCGGACCCAGAAGATAAAGTTGAATTATCCAAAATAAAAAAGCCTCCACATGGAGGCTTTTTTATGTATAGGCTGCGATCAGTTATTGGGTTACGACCACATCAAAGGAATACGCAGAAGGTGCTAACGGCTCCATCGAATTGCGTATTTCAGGTTTCACTTTCGCAAGGATGATTTTATACGGACCATTATAAATCGTGTCCTGCCAATTACTTTCAGCGAAGAATGTCTCAGTAACAGTTTCTCCCAGATTGGTAATGTTAGCGGCCATTACAAATCGGCCGGCCCAGATACATTCGATCCCCGGCACATTGCAGCGGCTATCTTCGATGAAGGGGCCAAATTTGATTTTCCAGTCAGAGCCTTCCAGGCACCAGGTTTCATCAATGGCAGCGGTAAAGGTCTTATTGAGCTGGATCTGGTTACAACTTAAGTTATCTACCGTTCTTTTTTCACAGGAACCAAAGCCCAATGAAATCAGGATCAGTCCGATTGTAATCAATTTGTAATTTTTCATAAGAACTGGCATTTTTAATCCGTTAGACGAAGATCCAAAACATTTACGTTTGGTACAAATATCCTCATTTAAGAAAAATATAACAAACAGAACAGCAAGGTGTTGGGAAAAGGTACGGATCATTGAAAGATTTTTATAATCACGCTGTCTTCTTTGTGAACTTTTTAACGATCAGTATTGTACCTTCTTGTGACTTTATCAATTTTTTGAACGCACTCTAAATCTGTCGCCAGTCATGCGCCAATTAAAAATAGCGAATCGCATCACCAGCAGGGAAAGCCTTGCTCTTGAAAAATACCTGCAGGACATCAGCAAAATCGACATGATGAATGCTGAGGAAGAGACCCGTCTGGCGGCAGCTGCGCGTGCGGGAGACCAGGCTGCACTAGAGCGTATGACAGAAGCTAACCTTCGATTCGTTGTATCCGTTGCCAAACAATATCAGAACCAGGGCTTGTCTCTCAGCGACCTCATCAATGAAGGAAATGTTGGACTCATGAAAGCGGCCAAGCGCTTTGATGAGACAAAAGGTTTCAAATTCATCTCCTATGCGGTTTGGTGGATTCGCCAAAGTATCCTTCAGGCGATCGTAGAATATGCCCGGATCGTACGGATGCCTCACAACAAGTCTACATCTTACAACCGTCTCAATGAAGCGTACGTAACGTTTATACAAGCATTCGAACGCGAGCCAACTCAGGAAGAATTGGCTGAGGTGCTTAATGTTCCTCTGCGAGATGTCGTTAATGCCATGCCAGGTCAGAATCGCCATGTTTCTTTTGATGCCCCTGTTTCTTCTGAAGAGGATAGTTTCACCCTGCTCGATATGATCGAGACAGATAGTGAAATGCAACCTGATCTGAAACTGATGGAGGAGTCTTTGCGTATGGATATCCAATATAGTCTTAACTCACTAGCCCCCAGGGAAGCTGAAGTTCTTGCTTTTTACTTCGGGCTAAAAGGTGAAAAGCCTCTTACACTGGATGAAATTGGTGAACAACTGGAACTAACCCGGGAACGTGTACGTCAAATCAAAGAAAGAGCTATTCGTCGCCTGCGCAAAACCATGCAGAAGAATACGACGATTCGTACTTATATGTAGGCTATAAGTCGTTTCAGATCTGCGCGATCTCGTTTTTATTATAACTTTCTCCCCTCTATGATCGAAGATCTGTTCAGGGCCATCCTCAAATTACCCCCGGGGGTCAAAAAAATTAATGCTGATCTGGCTGTGATGCGCCAGCTTCTTAAGCCGATGACAGAGCAGATCATCCCCTGGGAGTCAGAACGGGAGCTTGAACTCATGTCGCTCAAACATGAAGTCAAATCGCAAAAGCAAGGACTTGATAAAATCCTAACCGGGAGTATATATTCAATCTATTATGAGCCTATGGTCGTGTTTGCCTATAAGGACTACATGAAAGGTGTTCGTGAAGCATTGATCTGTTCACGGACACGAAATAATGAGTTTATTTTCCGGATTAAAAAGCGGGAAGTGGATGTGTACCTGAATGGGAACCAGGTGGCGATCATCGATCAAAACAATGTCATGGTCAGTCTCAGGTCTAAAGAAGCCCTTGCGCGGATCAAACCGTATTCCACTGAATTATTATCCGTCATGATTCGTAACAAGGATGTTGGCCATCTCTTCGATCCTACCCGACTGCATTCTCCACAGCAGCGAGCATTTACCCTGTTGCAGGACCTCAATGAGGAAGAAGAGCGGATCCTGCTTGCCATCAGTCTGTACGAAGTGATCACAAGGTTACTTTCCAACAAAAAGAACAAATAACCGTTTGGTAGTGTACATTTACAAAGCAATCTTACCATCATATGAATGTCTTTGATACCGTGCGCGTGGTGATCTACAGATTCCATGAGAAAGGGTTAGAAATCTTACTTGTCAATTCTGCTCTTGATAAAGAGAATTGGGAAATACCATTTGCGGATATCGCCAAGTATGATGATCAATCTGTTGAAATCGGCAACCGGTTTATCTCCATTGAGAGCAACGATCAGGCTGATGGCTCACATGCAGTCACCTATGCGATCGAAGGGGACTGGCATGATATCCCATCCATCCGCAAACTGATCAAAGAAGATATACGCCTCGTTTCTTCCAAGATTGATATGTTCGATAAAATCGCTGTTGAGAAAGGGACTTTTTTCGCTATTAAAGAAGCTGTCAAAAAAGTGATGCCTAATGAATATCATGTGCTGCATGAATTGAAGGATATCATTTTGCACCGGAATCTTGTGAAAAATATCTAATTCCATTGGCATCGGGCCTGCCAATAATTCCCCTTCCTGTCTTACATTTAAATTTCATTCCGGATACTCACATTGCTGAGAATCATCCCCATGGATATTTATGATGTATAAATTTACTGCCAGGATTTATAAGGTTGGTATCAATCCATGTGTGGATGTGCCTGATCGGATCACATCTGCGTTGGTAACCCGTAAAGGATACATTTCTGTAAAAGGTACGATCAACCAATTTGCATTTCAACAGACCTTGTGTCCTGTTAAAGACAAAGAGTATCTTCTTTATGTAAACAGGTTAATTTTGCAGGGTGGCGTAGTCGTGGTAGGTGATCATGCAAAATTTGAAATCGAACAGGATGACAGACCTAAAACGGATATTGAGATTCCTGATTTTCTGGTGCGTGAACTCAATAAACATAAATTAACGGGAGTTTTTCAAAAACTGACACCTTCACACCAGAAAGAAATTTCCAAATATTTGGGTTATCTCAAAACGGATGAGGCGAGGAACAGAAACCTGGAAAAGTTGATGGAGAGGTTGAAAGAAGGGAAATCCATGTGGCGATGATGGTCACCGCCACATGAATGAATTTTTTAATCCAGATTTGGCTGAGGTGTTGTCCTCAGGTACGGTTTGATGTGTGTTGCTCCCTTCGGAAATTTGGTTGGGATATCGCTGTCCGGAACTGAAGGAAGAATAACCACATCCTGGCCGTTGATCCAGTCTGCAGGAGTTGCTACACTATGGTACGCTGTCAACTGCAATGAATCTATAACACGAAGTATTTCTGTAAAATTCCGGCCTGTACTTGGTGGGTAGGTCAGTGTCAGTTTTACTTTTTTATCCGGTGCTATAACAAACACATTTCTTACGGTAGCCTTTTCAGATGACTCCGGATGGATCATATCATAGAGTACGGCAACTTTTTTATCATGATCAGCGATCAATGGGAAATTGACAGTTGTATTCTGGGTTTCATTGATATCGCTGATCCATTTGTCGTGTGAGTCGACAGGATCTACACTAAGTGCAAGTACTTTGGTGTTTCTCTTATCAAATTCATTTTTCAATTTTGCGACCTGCCCGAGTTCCGTAGTGCATACGGGTGTAAAATCTGCAGGGTGTGAGAAAAGAACTCCCCAGCTATCGCCGAGGTATTCGTAAAAGTCGATAGGGCCTTCTGATGATTCGGCCTGGAAGTTTGGCGCAATGTCGCCGAGACGAATGGACATGATTTAGATTTTAGATTTTAGATTTACGATTTATGATTTACGATTTTTTGATGCCAGATGAAAGGATGCAAGATGAAAGGATGCAAGATGAAAGGATGCCAGACTCGTTTCGTGTTCCTTAAATAAAATTAGGTACACAACCGTTCACTTCTCACCACTGACCACTGACCACTCACCACTGACCTCTCACGATTCACGGTTCACAGTTAATGGTTCATGGTTCACAGTTCATGGTTCATGGTTCAAATTACGGACTCTCTAGTATTTAGCCATAGTAGGATCGATCTCATCTGCCCAGGCCAGGATACCACCTTTCAGGTTGATCAGATTTTGAAGGCCTGCCGCTTTGACCAACTGGTCGATGACATCTTTGCTGCGTTTTCCGGAGCGGCAATAAACGACCACTTCTTTGTCACGGTCGATCTGGTCCAGGTGCTGCAGGATTTCTCCTTTCGGGATCAGGACGCCACCTAAATTAGCAATGTCATATTCATAGGGTTCACGTACATCGATCAGTTGAAATTCTTTTCCTGAAAGAATCCATTCATTGAGTTTTTTGACCGTGATCTCCTCGGAAGGTTGCTGCTCCTGGTTAAAGTTGTTATTGTTTAGACCACAGAAGATCTCGTAATCAATCAATTCAAGAATTGTCGGGTGCGTACCTGAGATCGGATTATCCGGGTCCTTATATATTTTAAAGATGCGGGTAGAAAAATCGGCTGCATCAAACTGGAAAAATTTACCAGCAAGAGGCGTCCCGACACCGGTGATCACTTTAATCACTTCATTGGCTTGTAAGCTTCCGAGAATGCCTGGTAAAACTCCGATCACACCCCCTTCCGCACAACTGGGTACCAGACCTGGAGGTGGAGGTGTAGGAAACAAGTCTCTGTAATTAGGGCCCCGATTTCCATTATCGAGAGGGTAATTAAAGACACTCAACTGGCCTTCAAACCTAAAAATGGAAGCGAAGACATTTACTTTTCCGGTCAGCACAGCGGCATCGTTGACCAGGTACCTTGTGGGAAAATTATCCGTACCGTCGGCAACTACATCAAATTGGGAAACGATTTCAAGGGCATTCGAACTATCCAGCCGAGTATTGAAAATTTCAAAGTTGACGAAGGGATTTAAAGCAGTTAAGCGGTCACGTGCAGCTTCCGTTTTGAGCCTGCCAACATCCGTAGTCGTAAAAAGAACCTGTCGCTGCAAATTGCTTTTGTCCACCACATCAAAATCCACGATGCCAATCGTGCCTACACCAGCAGCGGTAAGGTACAATAGCAGTGGAGCACCCAGTCCACCTGTGCCAACAACAAGTACTCGCGCATTTTTTAGTTTGCGCTGTCCTTCGATATTGAATTCAGGAATGATAAGATGACGGCTGTACCGTTCAAGCTCTTCTTTACTGAATATTATTTCTTCTAGCGGGGATTTCATGATATGGATTTTATAAATGCGAACCGCCTGCTATAGCGGGAATGATACTGAGTTCGTCACCGTCTTGCAGACGCGTCTGGAATCCTTCTTTTTCGCGGATATCATCTTCACCTAAATAGATGCGGACGTGTTTTCTGATCAGGTCTGCTTCATCATAGATGTAAGGTGTCAACGCAGGATGTGAGGACACCAGCATGTTGATAGCTTCGGCTACATTCTCTGCAGTCAGCTGAATCGATGATTTTTCGTCAGTGAATTTGCGGAGTGGGGTGGGGATGAATATGGTGATCATGATGATAATTTTGGATTTTGGATTTTTGATTTTGTGCGCGCTTGCAGCGCCATCACGCCGGGCGTGAGATTTTATATTTATGAGAGTAAGTTGTCGAAGTTTCGAAGCATTGGGATTCAGACTATTGATTACTATAAACTTTTAGTGTAACAGTTCCAGCGGATGTCTTTAGCAATGAAAACTTTTCCGCAATAAATTCACCATTAAATAGCCGGTAACTCTTTGTTTCCGAGTGGGAGCCACCGATAATGGAAGAAATGAAATACGAAAAATAAGGCTGCGCAAATTCCAGGTCATGCACTGAAGGAAGAGCAGGATGATCAGGATGTGAATGATAGATGCCCAAAAGATGAAGACCTTGTTTCAATGCATAGCGTTCTGCTTTGAGATAGTCGAGTGGATCAATTACAAATCTTCTTTTTTGATTTTCTGCAGATTTGTTTTCTGCTACGATGATTTCAGTGATATATCGTTTGCCATCTTTATCTGAACCCAATAAAAAGCCGCAGGCTTCTAACGGATATGCGGATTCCAGATGTTTGTGAATTTGAAGTAATGACAACTGGTCAATGTATGTGCTCATGATGGAAAGATTTCTTTTTTAATTTCTGAGTACCTGTCGAGACTATCAGCTAATGTTGTGACGATAATTCCTTCATTTATTCCAGCAGCTACATCCATGGCTCCTTCCAGGTTGGCAGCACCTGAAGGGGATATCATTAGGCCTTCATGTTCTGCGATGTAGCGGATCATACTGAATGCATCTTCTGAAGAGATTGTCAAGGTTTGGTCGGCAAGGGAGGCATCGTAAATAGCAGGAATTCGAGCTGTTTCGAGATGTTTCCATCCTTCCAACGCGTGCATTGGGGTGTCTGGCTGAAGGGACACAAGTTTTACCTTTCCAAGTTCTTTCAATCTGCGGCCTGTGCCGATAAATGTGCCAGTGGTCCCCAGACCTGCTACAAAATGGGTAATCTGACCATTCGTTTGTGTCCAAATCTCACGTGCGGTAGTATTATAATGTGCCTGCCAGTTAGCCTCGTTCGCATATTGGTCAGCATAAAAATATTTGAGCGGATGCTCATTATAGAGTTCGGCAGCTTTGGCCTGAGCACCATCCGTGCCTTCCAGCGGCGAGGTTAGGATCAGATCAGCTCCTAATGATCTGAGTATGTTTTTACGTTCTGCAGAGGCATTCGCCGGAAGACAAATGGTAGGCTTCCATCCCAATGGTTGTAGCAGTGTTGCATACGCGATAGCTGTATTTCCACTGGAAGCATCCAGTAGAGATTTGCCTTGATGTAATTGTCCTGTTGCAATAGCTCGTGAGATAATGGCATGCGCGGCGCGGGCTTTGACACTACCCCCAGGCTGTTGCCATTCAGCTTTTGCGTAAACTTTTACTTTGTCGGAACTCAGGCTCCCAAGGTAGAGGAGGGGGGTATTTCCTACCTGTGGTAAACCCAATTGAATCTCAGAAATATTTCTTGTTTGTGTTGTCATTTTTTCGGTATCGAATAGATATAAATGAAAAAAGCCTCTCAATTCGGTAGAACTGAAAGGCTTTGTGTCTTATATATTGATAGTACACTCCCAGTTCAACCCGGCGGTTGAGTAGCACAACAACAACAAGTGCAGGAGAAGAGACTATCTGATTTTTTCATAATTGATTACAAATATATACCCGTTTATTTCATTATGTCAAGATGCCGGTTCAATTTTGCAGCATAATAACATAACGCTAACACTCTAATCCGGGACAAAACCCATGCCAATCTCCGAAACATATTTCTCCCTCACGGGTCAGACTGGCTTCTACAGAGGCAAAGTAAGGGACGTATATTATGTAGATGATCTGATGGTTGCGATTGCCACGGACCGGATTTCGGCATTTGATCACATCCTTCCACGGCCGATTCCCTACAAAGGGCAGGTACTGAACCAACTCGCCGGATACTTTTTGGATGCGACACGGGATATCGTGCCTAACTGGAAGCAATCCATTCCGCATCCGAATGTTACCATAGGTGTCTTGTGTGAACCCATCCGAATCGAGATGGTCATACGAGGGTACCTGGCAGGACATGCGTTACGTGAGTACGGTTCAGGAAAAAGATCTTTATGTGGTCAGCTGATGGCTGATGGAATGAAACCTAACCAGGTATTTCCATCACCGATCATTACACCTGCTACAAAAGCGGACACCGGACATGATGTTGATATTTCACTGGAAGAAATTGTTGAACAGTCTATTTTACCAAAAGATGTACTGGATGAAATGGTGCGCATCACGAATGCACTATTTCAACGGGGGACTGAGATGGCAGCCAAACAAGGCCTAATCCTTGTTGATACGAAATATGAATTCGGATGGTATCGTGATGAATTGTATATCATAGATGAAATTCATACTCCCGACAGTTCGAGGTACTGGTATTTATCGTCATACGATGAAAATCTAAAAAATGATGTAGCACAGGAGCATCTCTCTAAAGAATTTGTGAGGGAATGGCTGATGTCAAAAGGGTTTCAGGGACTGGATGGGCAACAAATGCCCGTGATGGATGATGAGATTGTCACAGCGATTAGCGATCGGTATATACACTTGTATGAAACCATGACCGGATGTGCTTTTACAAAGTCACCTGATGAGCCTGAAATTATATTTCAGAAAATAGAAGAAGCGCTATAAAAGAATTTGCGATTCAATTTTAACAGGAAGTATTGGCATTGACAGAACATTTTGGGGTTTAGAAATTAGAACAAAAAACAGATTGAATGATATTTTTTCCTGTATAACATCATGGGGGAAAAACTACTTTTTGGATTTGGGAGGAGCAAAAAAGTATATACGGTATATACGTGCCGTAAGTATACGTTTGTAAACGGTTAGGCTGCCAATGGAAGGTAATTATTGGGTTTGGGAGGAGCAAAAAAGTATATACGGTATATACGTGCCGTAAGTATACGTTTGTAAACGGTTAGCCTGCCGAAGGTAAGTTCCAATTGGGTCATAGGAGGAGCAAAAAAGTATATACGGTATATACGTGCCGTAAGTATACGTTTGTAAACGGCTAACCTGACGTGTTTAAATACTTAGCTAAGGGTAAACGATTTATGAATTCCTTGAAAGCTCAAATGAAATCAAGTAAGATCTGATCGCTAATGACTACAAGGCTATTTTTCTAACGCCTTTTGCAAGGTCTCAATTACATATTCGATTTCGGAAGGCGTATTGTAAACGGCAATTCCTACACGTGTTACACCACCCTGGGCAAGTAAGCCCATGACCTCAACCGCCCGCAATGCATAGAAGTGACCATCCCAAGCGCAGATACTTTTATCAGCTAATATTTGGCAAATGTGTTCGGGACGATACTGTTCAACGGTAAATGCAAGAGTAGGAGCGCGTTGCGTTTCCTTCAACGGAGGACCATAGATATCGATACCATCAATATCACGCAGGCCGAGATATAGTTGTTGTGCCAATGTTCGCTCATGCGTTTGGATTGTGCCCATGGCTGAGACAATTTTCTCGCGGAGGGTATTTCCTGTCCCAATAGATGCGATAAAATCAATTGCCGCAGAAACACCTGCTAATGCTGCATGATTGAGTGTGCCACGTTCGATGCGGTAAGGTGCGTGTTGTAACTGGACTCGCAACCGATCTGAATCGAGTCGATCTAAGGCACCTCCTTTTGCATACAGGATACCTACGTGGGGTCCATAAAATTTGTACGCTGAGCAGAGCAGAAAATCACAATCAATGGACCTTACGTCTGTCAGCAGGTG
>JBBREG010000058.1:0-15961 GCA_038203125.1 Chitinophagales bacterium | reverse complement strand
TTCAAGAGAATGATTGATTTCCTGGAGGCCTGAACGTAAGGTCATCTCAGCCTGGTCGTCATCAAAATTGTCATAGGAATATAGCCCGGCCAGGTTACGTACGGCTGAATCACTTTGCAACTTTACAAAACTGGCATAATCATCCACTTCAAATGCAGCCTTATAGGTGTCCTGGACGCGCCACACAGTAATGACACTGATAAGAATCGGATTTCCCCGTTTGTCGTTGACTTTTACTTTTTCACTTTCAAAATTCCTTGCGCGTAGGGAGATCGCCTTTTTACCATAAAAGGGGTTTGCCCAGAAAAATCCATTTTCCTTTACTGTGCCGACATACTTTCCAAATAAGGTCAGTACCCGGGAGCTATTAGGATTGATGAAGAAAAAGCCGGGAAGAATTATAACCCATATAAAAAAGCCCAAAGTTCCAAGAAAATAATAGCCGTAAAAGAATGCATAAATGCTTGCAATTGTGAGTATTAGAAGGAAAAGAAGAAAGAGGTAGCCTGAAGGTGGTCGATACAGTTTTTCCATGGTTTTTGATTTGATATTAAAATGATATCACGAATATATCAAGTTTTTGTGTTCATTTCAATAGTGCCCCCAAATAATCGCTTAATCATACCCTATATTCTACGAGCAGTCCAGGATGAGCCTTTTCCTTGTATCCGGATCAGTTACTTTTACGTATGAAATGGGTATTGTCTATCTCCTGCTTCCTTATAGTAATCCCATCCTGCACACGTCATGAGATCAGGTTGCGTAAGCTAAACATGGCACCACACGGAGTCAATCTGGTAATTATGGCGCCGGATAGTGTAGAGATCGATGTAAGACAGTACGAAGCAATCAAGGATATAACCATTAGAAGCGGTCCATATTACGACATCCAGATATTTGAATCGAAGGCCACCAGCACTGATGTAGCTGCTCTCAAAACAGAAGAATTGCAGGCACTTTGGCAGGAATCTTTTTTCAGAGAACTGACCTGGGAGGATAAGTCAGGGTTTATTTTTAAATCTCATCCAGAGGGTGCTTCGCCAGCCTATGATTTTCGTCATTTCAAAATCATTGGTGATCATGAATATCGATTTCAGGCAGGTCTTACAGGATCATTTATCCTGGAGGATGTAGAAAGAATGTATAAAGCAGTTAGGTAAAAGAAACTTAATTCTCTTTCTTCAGACACCCATGATGAGTTTCTGGAAAGCGAATATCAACATCTTTATTTGCCGCACAAGATGATTATGCTGCGCTTCCACATTGATGTAGGGTATACCATATTGCGCACAATAGACAGATAAGCTCCCATCATCAGTCAGTGTGTTCTTAGCCTGTAGCACCACGTGATATTTTCCCGTGGCAAGTACATCAAATATTTTTTGATCGGTCACGAAATAAAAATCATCCATGTCACGCACCTTTCCCTGGTACGTGGTATCCGCTTCAGCTTCATACTCACCTCCGGCGATGTAACTCTCCACGCTGTAAAATTTATTCGTGTTGTTATGTAACGCAATGACAAGGCTTCGTTCATGGATCCTCAATAAGTATAGCAAGGAATCCCTCCACTCGCCGATCGTTAGAAAAAGCGATGTATCGGTACTATTATTTTTTTCGAGCTGAATCCATATGCCTGCATCCGTATAGATTCTGTTCGGGTCTATAAAAATGGAATCGCAACTTTCTCCATACGTAAAACCAATATTGCGGTCTCCGGTATGCAAAAGTTCAAAATACTGGCCACCATACCTGGACGAAACAAGCCGGCCCGCAATGGCAGAAGTGTTTTCATTATCATGCATATTATACAACAACACCGTAGCATTTGTGTCACCTGATATGGCAAGCGTAATGGGCGTATCCTCCAATGGGATCTGCACCTCAGGACGACCCCACAGGGATGCAAAAGCAACCATCAGATACAGGCTCATATAATAATTCATACGGCGAATATAAGGATCAGGGTAAAGTATCTTTGGCATAGATGAGCACCTATCGATGGATATTGTTTGATGCGGACCATACCCTTTTTGATTTTGACAAGGCAAGTGAGGAAGCTTTAAGTGAAGTGTTATCAGAACATGGTCTGGAATGGCAGCAAGCTATGTATTCCGATTATAAACGTATCAATGTACAATGCTGGCACGAACATGAACAAGGAATTATCAACCGGGATACCCTCGTCTATGAACGGTTCAGACGCTATTTTGATTTTATGCAACTCGATCTGGATCCCATCACAACCCAACAGAAATATCTTCATGCGTTAGGAAGAAAACCGTATCTGATGCCGGGTGCGGGTGAAATTATCGAATGGCTGCTGGAGCACAAGCGGCTTGGATACATTACAAATGGCATGACAGAAGTGCAGCGCGTCCGTCTCGAAATGATCGGATGGCATCTCAAATTTGAAGTAATCGTGATAGCAGGAGAGATCGGCCACTCAAAACCACATGCCGGTTATTTCAATCATGTCCACCAAACATTGGGCCACCCAGATAAAAATGAAGTACTTGTCATCGGTGACAGCCTGACCGCTGATATAGAAGGCGCCAGGTCATTTGGGTACCGGACATGCTGGTATAACCCCGATGGCATTGCCTGTGATCTCTCACAGCAGCCGGACTATACCATCTCACATTTTGATCAGTTGAAAAACCTTTTGGCTCCGTAAAAACACCTGATCAGGCTTTCGAAACGTATTCGCCACCAATAAATAGGAGAATCAATAAAAGGAAAATGAATATCATCATGAGACAATTCTTGACACAAACATATTAAATATTTATTTAATATGTCAAATTATATGCCAGAAACATCAACAACCAGCCGGATTTGGCCGTTATCAAAAAGAATGTCTAAAGTTTCCCGATTTTTCCTGGTGGCCCCACACAACAAGCGGGTAGATACTGGCCTCCTGATACTTCGTGTCGGAACGAGCCTCCTCATGATCCCGCATGGCTGGAGTAAGCTTCAAAAGCTTAGCAGCCCCCCCGTAGAGTTTTATAACTTCCTGGGCATGGGTGCCGAATTTTCATTATTGCTGATCGTGATTGCTGAATTTTTCTGTTCCATCCTGCTAATCCTCGGGATCGGCACAAGGGCTATTCTCATTCCATTGATTATCGGAATGGTGGTGGTCGTCCTAATGGTGCACGGGAGTGATCCGATGAGTGATAAAGAACACGGTCTGCTATTCCTGGTGCCGTATATCGTCTTATTTATTACCGGTCCCGGTAAGTACTCTCTCGATTATGTATTTTTTGGAAAAAAGTTGCTTGAGTCAGAAACTCGCGCCAGGTTATACTTCTAAGGTTTGAAGTTCACCACAAACCCATCAAATTTTCCCTTTTTAATCACATCCAGAAATGGTTGTTCTACAATAACTTTATTGTCTTTCGTGAGAATGGCGAGTGGATGAGAGCAGCTGAGAACTTCTCCTGGCACATGTATGACAGTTTTCAGTTTGCTGTTTCCAAACATCATCTCCATCATGCCCATATCTTCGCTGGTCATCGTACTATCCCCTGACATGCCCATCTGCACTGAAAGATCTGTATAAAGGATGGTATCCACTTTAATCCAACCCGCTTTCATATCAGCATCAAATGCTAAAAAATTGTCTGCTTCCATGGGTGCAGGGCCGCCACTTATCATACCCGGTTTCTGATCAATAGTTTTCATGTAGGCTATCATCTCACGGAGTTGAGTGGTATTTTCAAAATTCATGACAAATCCAATGGTCAGATCCCCACTATTTGCAGGAGAGATTATACGGACTGACATATTTTTAGTCAGGTCGGGGCGAGTATCTTTTTGCTGTACACTATCCGGCATGATATCAGTTAACAGGATCAATGTGTCTACATCTCTGGGATGTGCGGGATCTATGATTTGTTCCATAAATAAGGTCATGGCATCCTTGGGAGGCTTAGGAGCGTCCGGGAATGTGTCAACAACATTGTCATCCGTGACCGAATCTACATCCATACTCATCGTTCCAAGTCCTTTCGCCATACTCATCAATTCTCCCACATCAAAGGTGGTTTCAAGCGTGCCTGAACCGTCAGGTTTGAGATAAAGATTTTGGTTAAGATCACCGCAACTGCTGAGTCCTGTCAGGGCTACAATGCCGATCATCACGGCAATAATAAAGTTTGTCTGGATCTTCATAGATAAGAGATTGAAGCTGAAGGTATATGATCAACCCAGGCCATTTGTCATCTGGCTGGATCTATACCTGACCCAAAGGTAATTCCCAAAGAGGAAATACACTATTGGATACTCCAGGGATAAACAATATCACAAATTGAGGGTTTGAAGCATGTATATTTATTCGACTTCCATCTACATTTACACTTATAAATCCAACCATCATGTCCTTTACACTGTCCCCACTGCCTTACGATTTCAATGCGCTCGAACCTTATATTGATGCCCGCACCATGGAGATCCATCATGGCAAACATCATGCAGCGTATACCACCAATCTCAATGCAGCCATAGATGGTACTAACCTGGAAGGCAAATCCATTGAAGATATTCTGGGTCAAATTTCAAAGCATAGTCCTGCTATTCGGAATAATGGGGGTGGATATTACAACCACAATCTTTTTTGGGAGGTCATGAGTGCGAATGCCGGAGGAGAACCAACGGGTGATCTTGCTACCGATATCAATGAGCGCTTCGGTGGTTTCGCAGA
Organism: Chitinophagales bacterium; assembly: GCA_038203125.1. Taxonomy (GTDB): domain Bacteria; phylum Bacteroidota; class Bacteroidia; order Chitinophagales; family Saprospiraceae; genus Opimibacter. Next base: position 11,256 of record JBBREG010000058.1, on the reverse strand, counting down.
ATTTAAAGAAGCCTTTTCAAAAGCAGGTGCCACACAATTTGGCTCGGGTTGGGCGTGGTTGATTGTAGACCCTTCAGGGGCACTGGCAGTCACAAGTACTCCAAATCAGGATAATCCAATTATGGATGTTAGCGCTGTTCGGGGTACACCTATACTCGGATTGGATGTTTGGGAACATGCTTACTACCTGAATTATCAGAACCGCAGGCCGGATTACATTTCAGCATTCTGGAACGTGGTCAATTGGAAAGAAGTGGCTAAGCGTTACAAAATGGCACGCAATCATTAAGCGATACACTAGTACAATTTTCCCCTAAATATAATTATCTGATACCCTCCGCAATGGAGGATTTTATATCATTTAAAAATATGTTACCATGTAACAAAGGACGGTTGGAAGTAGTCTAGGTTGATATCTTTAAAGTATGAACCAGAGACTGACTATACGTTCATTCCTTTCCCCATTGGTATTCAGTTGCCTCATTTTTAGTGCCTTACCGATTGAGGCTCAGGGAATTAAAGGAACTGTTCGTGACGAACAGGGAGAACCACTACCATTTGCAAGCATCTTTTTTGTAGGAACCGAACAGGGGATCGCAACGAATATCAATGGAGAATATATCGTCAATATGTCTCCGGGGAGGCATAGGCTCAAAATCCAGTACCTGGGGTACCAGGCATTAGACACAATCATCCAGGTAGGTCAATCCCATACTGTATTTAATCCCACCATGCAGTTGGAAAGTGTTGCATTACCTGAAGCGATCATTTCAGGGAAGGGAGAAGATCCTGCATACACCATCATGCGTCGTGCTATTGCGAAAGCAAAATATCATGCCCTGCAAGTGGATGAATATCATGCCATGGTCTATGTGAAGGGGAGTGGAAGACTCTTGAAGGTCCCCGGGCTATTTAAGAAAAAAATTACGGAGGCTTTAAAAGAAGAAGGTATTGATTCCACGGTGGCATTCACACAGGAATCTGTAAGCAAGCTTCATTATATTCGACCTGACCAGTATCGTGATACTGTCGTCTCGATCCGGACCATCGGTGATGATAATAACACCAGCCCGATGGGATTTATTTACAGTTCTTTTTATGAGCCGAAAGTCATGTCGGCTATTTCGCCATTGGCCCCTGATGCATTTAATCATTATCGCTATGAATATCTCGGCTTTATCGATGAGGGAGATCATGTCATCAATAAGATAAAAGTAACACCTCGCGGAAAAGGTGACCAGGTTTTTGAAGGAATTATCTACATAGTCGATAATGTTTGGAGTATTCACAGTCTTGATCTGACCACCTATGTCTGGGGTATCAAGTTTGAAATGCAACAGCAATTTTCCCCGATACTTCCGGATGTGTGGTTACCCGTACATGAGATTTATGATGTAGGGGGTTCTGTATTCGGATTTGCATTTGAATATCGCTACTTCGCCAGGTTGAGTAATTACAGGATTCAGTTAAATCCCGATCTCGAAGTGCCCGTGATCGTATTGGATGCAAAAGTTGAAACAGAAGAAGCCAAAGCTGCAGAAGAAAAATATAAGGACAAATCATTTGCTACAGGTTTAACCGGGATGGATTTAGGGGAAGAACTAAGCGCAAAACAATTGCGTAAAATGATGAAAGAATATGAGCGCCAGGAAATAGAGGCTTTACCTGAATCTGATACTGTCGTGCTGGGCAATAATAGTACTCAGGTAGTGGATAGTTCTGCACACAAAAGAGACACATCGTACTGGGCTGAGGTGAGACCGATGCCATTGACTGATTATGAAGTGAAGGGGTATGAGCGTCAGGATAGCATCGCGCTCATTCCACCTGAACCAGGTGCTGAAGATGATGAGGATGAAAGCCAGGATTCCATCAGTCTCAGGCTTAGTGATGAAGGGTTTGCAGCAGATGTTAAGCGCAGATCAAAATTTGATATTTCCCATTTGCTGACAGGTGGCAGGTATACATTGAGTGACCAATTGTTCCTTAAGGTAAAAGCACCGTTGCAGTCAGTAAACTATAATACAGTAGATGGATTCCATGGGGGATATGGACTGATCCTCGGCAATAATGTCGATAAAAAAGTGAATTGGGAGATAGGACCTTCTGTTCGATATAATGTGGCCCGTGAATCATTTAATTATGATGGAAAATTGCGACTGTATGGGAAGGGATGGGATCTCAAGGTGAGTGGAGGAAAACAACCTAAACAATTCAGTTATGATTATCCCCTTTCTCCCTGGATCAATAGTATCTATTCGCTATTGGCTAACCGTAATTATCTGAAAGAATACGAGCAGACTTTTTACAAGTTGGATTATGAACAGGATATAACGAAGGCGGTGGGATTTACACTGGGTGGCGAATATGCAGAGCGCTCCAGACTGGTCAATCATAGTGATCTTGTTTTCTTGGACAGTAAAAAACGTTTATTTACATCCAATGATCCTGTTCATGTTGCCGGTGGTCCACAGGTATTTAATGATCATACGTCACTCATTTCGGATGCTTCTGTCTGGATCAAACCTTTCTGGCGCTACAAAGTCACTCATGCAACCAAAAGAAAAGACTATTCAAAGTCACCTGCCTTTAGCCTGCGCTATCGTAAAGGGTGGGGTGATGACTATGATCCGTTCGATCTCGTTGCTGCTAATTTCTCATACAAATTTACGGTTGGTGCCGGAAGTGTTATGAGCATGAATCTTGCAGCAGGTAAATTCATCGGAGACGACAAACCTCAATACTTTGCGAATTTCGCCCACTTTCCTGGCAACAGGTTAGTTGCCGCACCCTTAAATACGGTCAGTGCATTCCGCATGCTGGATTACTACGCGTATAGTACGGATGAAGAATATGGGTATGGGTTATTTAATTACCAGTTCAGACGTTTTGGTCTTACGCAATTTGATTATTTCCGCAGACAGGGTATTCGTGAGAATGTATTGTTTAATGTATTGCTCACCCCGGAATCACAGCAGTATGCAGAGGTTGGATATGCAATCAATTATGTCCTTCGGTTCCTACGCATTGAATTTGTGACTTCATGGCAGGATTACAAATACCAGGATTTTGCTGTGCGGTTTGGAATCGCTACAGACTTTCAATCCATTTTTGGTTTTTAGACTGGCATAATATCTTTTATGGCTTTTACAGTTTCTACTTTTTTCATGAGCTGCTGAAGCTCTGAAAAATTTAATGTTTGCTGTCCATCGGAAATGGCTAATTCAGGCACCGGATGCGTTTCTACAATAAATCCATCAGCACCGGCCAGCATGGATGCCATGGCCATTTGTGCGACGTATTTTCTGATACCGATACCATGCGATGGATCTGCTATCACCGGGAGATGAGATTTGTCTTTCAACAAAGCCACGGCATTGAGATCAAGTGTATTGCGATATGCAGTTTCAAATGTGCGTATGCCTCGTTCACACAGAATAATTTTTTCATTGCCACTGGAGAAAACATATTCAGCGGCTTGCAGGAGTTCTTCGATCGTGCCGGACATGCCGCGTTTCAGCATGACAGCTTTATCACATTTACCCAATGCATCGAGTAAATTGAAATTTTGTGCGTTTCTCGTGCCCACTTGCAGGATATCTACATAAGGAAGCATGTCATCAATCTGAGAAGCATCCATGACTTCACTGATAATTTTCAACTGACGTTCCTGACATATTCGATGAAACATCCGGAGTGCTTCGATTCCTCCACCACGATATGCGTAAGGCGAAGTTCGTGGTTTAAATACACCCCCCCGCATGATCCGGATCCCCAGCGTAACAAGTGTGTCCGCGATCTGGATGACTTGTTCTTCGGATTCAATAGAGCATGGCCCACTCATCACACAAAAATCAGTACCCCCGATGGTAACACCGTCACCTAAGTTAAGTATCGTATGTTGGGTCTTCCACATACGCGACACAAGCTGATAGGCATCATTTACATAATGGATATCAGCCACACCGGGCAATGACCCGATTTTCCGGATGTCATGTTTGACTTTGCCTAATACTATAAGGTAATGGTTTTCCTGGGTGTTGACATGAGATACAGAGTACCCTGTGGTGGTCAGATATTTTTCGATGTTGAGCGTGAGTTGCTCATCCGGATTCTTTTTAAGTTGAAGGATCATAATATGGGATGTTGTATGGATTGAATAAAATGATGTGTGACGGCAGGTAGGTTTTTAGCATGTTCAATGGCCCTGATGAATGCAGATCCGATAATGACACCGTCTGCATTTTCACAAGCTTGTCTGTAGGAAGTATTGTCTGAGATTCCAAAACCTATAAGCAGCGGAACCGGAAAGGACATACCTTTTAATTTTTGAAAATAGGTTACCTGATCAGCTGAGAATGCTGATGTAGATCCCGTAATACTATTGCCGGAAATAGCATAGACAAATGCATTGGATAACCCTGAAATAAGTTGAATCCGAGTTGCATCTGTCATAGGGGTGATGAAGAACACTGGTGAGACATTAAATTGCGTAAACACAGGTACATATGATTGCTGATATATTTCCGGTGTCAGATCAGGAATAATCACTGTATCAATATCAAGATTCTGGCACCGTGAAAGAAAGGCTTCAATACCAAATGCGAGAAAGGTATTAAAATACCCCATCAGCGTAAGAGGTATTGAAATCCGGGAACGCACATTCGTTAATTCATCGAATAATCCTGAAATCGTAAATCCGTTGTTGAGCGCTGTTGTACTGCTCTGCTGTATGACCGGACCATCCGCCAGAGGATCTGAAAAAGGAATGCCAATTTCCACCATACCTACGCCTGAGGCCTGTAATGCGTCAAGTATCTCCGGCAACGAACCTTTGTGAGGATAGTCTGCTGTGATATAAATAGAAATAATATTTTTTTGCGTGGTTAAGACCTTCCCTGTTGTATTCATTTCAGATGTATTGGAGATAGGTTTGTAAATCTTTATCACCTCTGCCCGACAAGTTGACGACCACAATGTCGGTTGATGAAAAAGTAAGTTTGTCTAATGCGGCCAGAGCATGGGCTGATTCCAGGGCTGGCAGAATGCCCTCAGTGCGGGTCAATCGCAGCCCGGCCTGAACTGCTTCTGCATCCGTAATATTCAGATATGACGCGCGTCCGGAAGCAAACAGATGGGCATGTAATGGACCGATCCCCGGATAGTCTAAGCCAGCCGAAATAGAATGGGGTTCTTCGATCTGACCATCTGTGGTTTGTAAAATTTTGGACATGCTGCCATGGAGAATTCCATTGGAACCCTTTGCAAGACTCGCTGCAGTTTTTCCTGATTCAACTCCGTGACCAGCAGCTTCTACGCCAATGAGCTTGACTTTTTCTTCACGGATAAAATGATAAAATGCGCCGGCTGCATTGCTGCCACCGCCCACACATGCGATGACATGGGAAGGCATGCCATGCCCCGTCATTTCAGTTAATTGGTTGATGATTTCTTCACTGATGACTGATTGGAATAGTGTAACCATATCTGGAAACGGATGCGGACCAACGACAGAACCAATTACATAGTGGGTATCCGTAGGATGATTAATCCAGTCACGGATGGCTTCATTGGTCGCATCTTTTAATGTTTTACTTCCACTTTCTACCGGAATTACAGTCGCACCTAACATTTTCATCCGATCGACATTAGGTGATTGTCGCCGCACATCCACGCTGCCCATATAGATGATGCACTCCAGATCGCGCAGAGCACATGCAGTAGCTACTGCTACACCATGTTGACCGGCTCCTGTCTCCGCAATGATCCGGGTCTTGCCCATTCGTTCAGCCAGCAGAACTTGCCCTATAGCATTGTTAATTTTATGCGCTCCGGTATGATTTAGGTCTTCACGTTTGAGATAGATCTGAGCCGTATGCAGGTTCGAAAGCTTTTCAGAAAAATAGAGTGGGGTCGGACGTCCCACATATTGCCTCAGTAAAGATCTGAACTCTTTTTGAAATGAATCATCCATCATCATCTCTTCATATTCAGCAGCAAGTCTTTGGACATTGGGATATAATAACTCCGGAATAAAGGCACCCCCGTATTCACCGTAAAAGCCTTGTACAGGGCGAAACCTGTCAGTTTTTAAATTCATCGATAAAAGATTTGACGAGTGAAATGTTTTTAACTCCGGGACGTATTTCAAATTGACTGTTGATGTCAATGCCGGCGAAATGGGGATGTCGAATGTTGCGGATCATTTGTACATCTGATGGCCCAATACCACCACTCAGTATAAATGGTGTTGGAAGGGTATAGTCTTCCAAAAGTGTCCAGTCAAATTTTATCCCATTCCCTCCGGTATGTATTCCTTTTGTATCAAATAGAAAATATGTCGAATCTTCTACATACGCTTCCATATCGGATGGATCCAAATGGTCACTAATAGTAAATGTTTTAATTACGTTGATACCCTGAACCGATAACTTTTGAACGTATTGGGGACTTTCCTTTCCGTGCAACTGTACCCATTTGAATGAATGTTGTCGTGTCAATTCCAATAGATCATCTATAGGATAATCAACGAACACGCCAACTTTCGATGTGGTTGTTTCAGGCAAAGGCATGGTGGTCACATTTCTCACGGAAGCAGGATGAAATATAAATCCGATCAAATCTGCCCCCAATGCATCGATAGATTGAATCGTATCTAAATCATTTAAGCCACACACTTTGATGATCATATAGCTTCTAATTTTAAGTGTGCGATGAAATCTGCTAAGGCTGCTGACGGATCAGGACTCTTCATAAAATGTTCACCCATGAGAAATCCCGAGTACCCTGCACCTTTTAGTACCTGTATGTCTTTTGGATTTTTTATACCACTTTCAGAGATACGGATATAACCCTGAGGTAATCCATCAGCAAGTCGAAGGGAATGTTCAATATCAGTCGACATAGTTTTTAGATCACGGTTATTAACTCCAATAATATATTCGCCATCCGGGAGAAGGGAAAGTTCGGCCTGATCGTGAATTTCAATAATGACTTCCATACCTAATGATCTGGCAAGGGAATGCAGTAATTCGATTTGTGCCTTATCCAGACAGGCAGCAATTAGTAAGATGGCGTCAGCGCCAATGGATTTGGATTCAATTACCTGGTATTCATCCACGATAAAATCTTTGCGGAGAATGGGGCAATAGTTTGTGTCGCGAGCCTTGGTCAGGTCTTCCGGGCTGCCCTGGAAATAGTCGGGTTCGGTAACCACAGAAAGAGCACAGGCACCTGCCTGCATGTATCCGATAGTAGTGCTCACTACATCAGCATATGCATTAATGATTCCACCCGAGGGAGATTTTCGTTTAAACTCAGCGATAATTCCGGTCTTATCATTTCGGAGCAGGTATTGCGTCAATGAAACACATGCTGAGTCAAAGTAGATACTGCTCTCAAGGAGTTTGATGGATACCAGTTCTTTCTTGCGCTCCAATCTCTTTTCGGTTGATATAATGATTTCGTGTAGCATCTTATTGGTGGTTCATAAGTTTTTGTAATAGCGTTGCAGTATTTCCATTGGCCAACGCTTCTCGTGCGATGGCAATACAATCTGTGAGGGTTTTATTTTTTTCAAAACACTGGATGGCAACACCTGCATTGGCAATGACGACATTCGTTTGAGCCTGTGTTCCTTTATGATCAATCACCCGCTTAAAAATCGAAGCTGCATCCTCCACTGAATGGCCACCAAAAAGATCTTCATCTCTTATCGTTCCCATTCCAAGATCAGCTGGACTAAGTAATTTTTCTCCCTGGAATGAAAGAATCTGGAAATCGCCCGTCAGTGATATTTCATCATAGCCATCAACTGTATGGACTACTACATATTCCTGCATGGATTGTTGCAGAAGGTAGTGATACAGGCGTGCTATTTTAAGATTGTATACGCCGACGAGTTGTTTTTTAGGTCTCGCGGGATTTACCAGCGGGCCCAGTGTGTTGAAGATGGTTTTGAATCCTAATTGTTTTCTGATTCCGGATACATTTTTTAATGCCGGATGAAAGAGAGGTGCATGGAGGAAGCATATGTTAAACTGATTAAGCTCTCGTTCTGTTTTAGATGCATCCGTGGAGAATCGATAACCCAGGTGCTCCATCACATTCGAGGATCCGCTGACAGAGGAAACGCCATAATTTCCATGCTTCACCACTGGATATCCTGCAGCAGCTACAATGAAAGATGCGATCGTGGAAATATTAAATGTATTTTTTTCGTCCCCACCTGTTCCACACATATCAATTGATGTATAGGCAGTGAGCGGTGTAGAAATACTCAAATCCAGGAGAGCATCTCTGAATCCCATGATTTCATCCAGGGAGGGGTCTCTGTTGCTTAGCGCAATAATAAGAGCGGTATTTTGGATTTCATCAAAGGCGCCTTCACCCAGTTGTCGCATCAATCCGTATGCCTCTTCTCTGTCCAGATGATGGCCATCCAGGAGTATGTTGATCGCAGTTTTAAAGGTCATGATGCATCATTAAAAAGTTGATAAGAATTCTTTTTCCATATTCCGTCAATATACTTTCAGGATGAAACTGTACACCTGCTATTGGCAATGTCTTGTGTTCAATAGCCATCACTACACCTTCGTCATCAATAGCTGTGATCAGCAATTCAGAAGGAATGGAATTTTTTTCAACTGCCCACGAATGATAGCGACCTACAGCAAATGGAGTAGGAATGGAGTTGAAGAGTTTGGAATTCGTATGTTGAATTTTTGTTGCAACGCCATGTTGCGGTTCTTCGAGATTGATTAAGCTGCCCCCAAATACTTCCCCAATAGCCTGCATGCCAAGACAAACGCCAAATATGGGTTTGGAATGTTGATACTGAAGGATTATTTCGCACATGAGGCCTGCGTCTGCAGGTAACCCCGGACCGGGTGAAAGAATAATCCGATCATAAGCCGCCACCTCAGCGATGGAGATTTCATCATTGCGGATGACATCGATTTCAAGTCCTGCTTCATCCCGGATCAGTCCGAGAAGATTATACGTAAATGAATCATAGTTGTCGAGAATCAGAATTTTCATCGAATTGATTTTTGTGCATCAGTGAGTGCCTGCCGGAGTGCGCTAAGCTTGTTATGAACTTCTTGTAATTCATTCAGCGGATTTGATTTCAAAACAATGCCCGCTCCTGCCCGCATATAAATTTCATTTTGTCTTGTAAAAAATGACCTGATGATGATAGCCTGGTTAATGTTGCCCTGAAAATCGATAAAACCTATGCTGCCTCCATAATACCCCCGGGGATCATTTTCAATTTCTTCGAGCAACTGAATGGCCCTGATTTTTGGGGCACCACTTAATGTTCCTGCCGGAAATGTATCTGCCATCACTTCCACTGAATTTGTATTAGGATTCAGTGTCCCTGTAACAGTTGAAGACAAATGAATTACATGACTGTATTGTTTGATCGTTCTGTATGCTGCAACTTCGACATCGCGGCAATGCCTGTTGAGATCATTGCGAGCGAGATCTACAAGCATAGAATGTTCTGCTAACTCTTTGTGATCGGATAACAACAAATTACTTATTGCTGCATCTTCTTCTTTGTTGCCGGATCTCCTGAACGTACCCGCGATCGGATTCAGGGATGCTTTCTGGTGATGAATTCGGATTTGTGCTTCCGGGGAGGAACCAAATAATTTATAAGATCCAAAATCAAAGAAGAACATATAGGGCGAAGGATTGATATGCCGAAGTGCTCTGTACACGTTTAATTCATCTCCACTATAGGTATAGCTGTATTTCCGTGATAAAACCATTTGAAATACATCTCCCAGTTGACAATGGTGACGGGCTTTGTCAATATTATGTAAGAACTGTTCATCAGTGATGTAGGATGTTTCATCCGATGTCAGGCGAAAGGGAAACAAGCCACTTCTTTTGTTCAGGATATCCGGCACAAAACTTTCGAGAGTGGATGTTTCATTCTCGAATAGATTTTCATGAAAAATAATTTCATGATTAAAGTGATTGAAGCATATGACATAGCGAAATAAGCGGTAATTAACTATGTCCAGCGTTTCATCCGTATGTTGGCATAGAGCTGCTTTTTTCGTTTCAAAATACCCTGCTGCTTCAAAAGTCTGGAACCCAAAAAATCCGTTAAGACCTTCAAATGAATGTGAGATCTGAAAAGAGTGAAAGAATTTATTGAGTTCATCCTGGATTCGAAATTCATCAGTAATTGGATCTTCCTGATGATTTGATTTTGAATAGGTTTTCAAGCCATTTTTCGTAAGTGTAATGCCGGCTATTGGTTTGGCGCAAATGATGGAATGCCCGTTGCGACTATCATCCATCTCCGAACTTTCCAGCAGGATGCTTCCGGGGTAAAGGGCCCGGATATTGAGATAGGCGCTGATTGGAGTGATCTGGTCAGCGAAAACCTTGCGAGAGTGGATATGGATGGGAATCTTCATCGAAACGGGTTAGAATAAATAAAAAAAGGCCTGCCAAACGGCAGACCTTTAATAATGTCTTTATGATCATATATCAGGCAAGCTCAGTTCAGCACCGGTAGTGTGTTGAAATGCGCCACCAATTTTGGGTTGTATTTTGTGATGTATTGATCATTGAAAGCGAATGTAAGGGATTAAAAACAACAACACAAAAAAAATATTTCAGAAATGTTAAAACCTGGTCATGCCAGGCGGGCATGTTTAATCGCCGTTTGTGCGGCAGATGTCGTTACAAGCCGGCCACTGATGGCTGCGCGATCATCCAGTAGCTGGTCCCAATGATCCGTATCGTGCCAAAGTATTTTTTTCAACGATGATAACGCCGGTTGACTGGACGCCAGAAGTTTTTCTGTAAAATGACCTAAATATGCATCAAGCTGCTCCGCTGTTTCGAACACTTCATTATACAGCCCTTTTTCTTTTGCCCAATAAGCCGTTTGCCATTCCGTAGCATTGATGGAAAGTTGTGAGAAAGCACTGGTGCCAATCTTTCTTTCAATGGCCGGCCCGACAACAAAAGGCCCAATGCCAAGAGCTAATTCGCTCAGTTTGATCGTTGCATACTGTGTCGCCATACAATAATCAACAGCGCCGGCAATTCCAACTCCACCGCCGATCGCTTTTCCATGTATGCGGCCGATTACCATCTTAGGACACGTCCGTAATGCATTAATCACATTCGCAAAACCCAGGAAAAATTTTTTGCCATCCGTTTCATTGGTGATGGTCATCAGTTCATCAAAGCTTGCTCCGGCACAAAACGTACGATCGCCGGCAGATT
>JBBREG010000057.1:0-16099 GCA_038203125.1 Chitinophagales bacterium | reverse complement strand
GGATCATCGCTATGACTAACTCTTCATACCGCTGCATTTTATCCGCAATGTCACCTGAGATCATGGTCACACGGGCATCATAATAGATGTCTTTAAATTTTCCCTTGACAACATAGCTATGATCGACAGTCCGCTCGTGCATTTCAAAAGCAGCATCAGGAAAAAGGGCTTTCAATTTTTCCAGTATGTCATTTGTGACCAGGCCATGAATCCGGATCTTTACAGGTACCCATTCATACAACGTAATATCCCCATGATCAAACTGTAATCGCATCTCCTGACGATCCAGCACTTTGGGTTGATTAAATCCGTGATAAAAATTTACAGGTCCCTGGTCATAAAGTACGACGGCCTGAACCCTGTCGCTGATCTCACGATCCGTCCCTGCCCGATTGATTTCAAAAGCATGCAGAAGTTGACCTTGACCAAGCCATCCACTGAACATGTCAAAAAAGTGAACACCGTGTTCAATAAAGATGCCACCACTCTGTTGCCTGTCCCAAAACCAGTGCTCCGGTATGAGCTTCTCGTCGCTTGCATAGTTCTCAAAAAAACCATGAAGGAATTCACCAAGCCATTTTTCTTCTATCAGCGTATTGACGATAGAATACAACGGATTGTACCGCTGCATCAGGTTCACAGTATATAAAAGTTGATGCTGCCTGGCAAAATAGGCGAGTTCCTCTGCTTCAATGGTATGTAATGCAGCTGGTTTTTCACAAATGACATGCTTCCCGGCATGCAATGCCTGCCTGGATTGTTCATAATGCAAAGAAGGTGGTGTGGCTATATAAACAAGATCGATGGATGGATCCTGAATTAACGTAACCAGGTCAGGATACACTTTACATCCAATATGTTCGGAAAATCTTTGGGCCGAATCATTGACAATATCCATCACCCCGGCAACAGATATTCCCCTTACTTTAAGAAATGCAGTTGCAGCAAAAAGTGAAAAACCCCCTGCCCCAACGATACCAATAGATAATTGATGACCCACGCTCTTGTTTGTTTGAACGGGGAAATATACTGGAGTTTAAGGTTCTTTCAGCAGAATAGAACCGGAATGATATATGAGCACAGGATTAATTACACTGGCCTAAAATTAACCATATCACCACAAATACGACAATGGTGCCAAGGCATCCGCCTCCCAGTTTATACGCTCCGTAACCGGAGATAAGGCCGCGAAAAAGATTGTTCATGCTGAATAAATTTAGAGTCTGTTTTTAGAAATCAAGATCTTCCGATCGAACTTTACAGTCGACTGGGAATACAACAAGTTTTGGAAGTCTTTGTTGAATCTTCAGAAGTGACGTTAGTAAATAACAATAAAAACAGGTTGCTAGCTGTATTTATGTTCAGCACCCGGCATGATGATCGTAAAAGTTGCTCCCTCATTCAACTGCCCTTCAGCGTATATGATACCATGATGATTCTCCACTATTTTTTTGCACAGAGCTAATCCGATACCGGTACCGCTATAACTTTGTTTTCCATGCAACCGCTGGAAGATGGCAAATATCTGTTCGCTGTACTGGGGTTCAAATCCAATACCATTGTCTATAAATTGAATCCGATAGTAGGGTAAATTCTTATCCAGCTTATGATACGAATTCACTTCCGCTGTGGTCAATCGATCACACGTGATTGTAATGACCGGTGTATTCTTTGTGTATTTGAGTGAATTATTAATAATATTTGAGAATAGTTGTGATAGCTGAAGCGGTATACCCGGTATGACAGGGAGTTTTGGATAATTTATAACCGCATCTTTTTCGTCTAACAGAAGTTCAAAATCAATGATCAGATTTACCAGGATATCATTGAGATCCGTTTTGACAAATGCCTCCTCAGAATTGGAGATGCGGCTAAAGTTGAGCATATCCTGGATCAATTGTTTCATTCGCCCGGAGGATTGATTGATCTTTTCCTGATATTTTTTGGATTGTTCCGGATCACCCGTATGATCACTCAACATTTGTGCAAAGGTCTGGATCTTTCTAAGTGGCTCCTGAAGATCATGACTCGCCACATACGCAAATTGCTCCAGGTCGCGATTGGACTTCATCAATTCTGCATTGACCTTTTCTATTTTCTCTGCTGACTCTACGATATTCGTGATGTCATGGCCAATCGTCAGGACACCATACACGTTGTCTTCAGGATCTTTTAAAGGAATAAAATAATTTTCAAACCATCTCGGGATAACTTTGGAACGATACCGTGGGAGATAGACATGTTCACCCTTCAGTGCTTTTTGCAAATTCAGATGCATTTCAGAATTTTCCAATTGCGGAAACACATCAATCAGCGTTTTTCCAAGCAACTCCCCATTACCATCATAAGACTCGATGGTCTTTTTATTCATCATGATGTATTTCATGTCCGTATCGAATACAGAAACAAGATCCACCGATGCATTAATAATGGTTTCCACAAAATCTTTCTGATGTTGAAGCTCGCTCGTACGTTCAATTACCTTTTGTTCCAGCTTCTGATTGAAGGAGAGGATCTCCTCATTCTGTAACTGGATCTGGGACAGCATCTGGTTAAAAGCATCTGTGAGTGCACCCAGTTCATCATTGCTGATTTTCTCCGCACGGACTGAATAATCTCCCTGCTCGGAAATGCTACGGGCTGTCTGTTCGAGGTTTAAGATCGGGTCAGCAATGGATCCCTGCAACAGATGTGACAATACGTAGGCGATCATAAGGGCTATTATAATGAGCACCATACCAATAATGGCAAAGCGTCTCAACTGTGCGTACATAACTTTGAGATCTGACTTAATGTACAACTTACCGAGCTGGGCTTCCTTTTGCATCACCGGCTCAATGCCTTGCAAATATTTACCTTCAAACCAGTACAAATGATGTTCTTTTAGTACCGGAAAGATCGCAGCAGATGTATCTGCAGGATAGGTAGCCAGGATAGTTCCATCATTTCGATACAGGGCAGCCAGGATCACGTTGGGTTCTGCCTCTAATGCGCTTAGTACATCCTTAGCATCCTGAGGATCGTCAAATGCCAATGCGGCAGAACTATTAGAAGCAATGACCGCACCCAATGTAGACACATTTGACTTGATCGTTTCTTTATAAAAATCCGATTCAAGAATGATGTACATGGAGCACATGAAGAAAAGCACTACTGCGCAGGTCAGCAGGATGATGCTCATTAGCTTTCGCTGGATCGGCAAATTTTTTAATCTCATCGCTTCATGATCATCCCATCTTATTGAACAGTGGCTACACGTAACAGTTTGGAACTGATTTGTAATTTCCGTGCTTTCGCCACGGTATTGTTTATTTCGAGTCTGATTCTATTTTCTTCCGTGTAAAATCGAACCAGGCCTCCCCACCTGACAAAATTGGGAGAGTCTCCTACTGTGAGAATAGGCCTCCCGGACACTGCAGCCAATGCTTGTTTGATTTCTTCAGGATCCTGAAGATTAATATACAGCATGTGGCACTTATTTGCCTCCAGTACATTATCAAAATGTTTGACCTCCATGATGTGTGAACGTATCCGTTCATTTTTAATAGCCTGCTCAAGATATGGGCCAAATGGGTCACGTCCGATGATACCGATCACGAAGGGGGCATAACTAGTCTCAAAGGAAGTCTCCGGCCAATCGATAAAATGTGAAAAATTATAGATAAACACCGCCTTGAGCTGGTATTCAGAAGCAGACAAAAACTGCGCCTTAGCAGGTGTGGTGAGCAGCATCAATAGAATTGCTATGGCTGAAAACAGCCTCATGAAGCGTACTCCTTCACCGTGGGTAATATGCCGTCCTACATTTTTCAAATACGAATAGCAATTTTGGCATACACGCTTCTGGGTATCTGACGCCTTCCGAATTCGGTATGTTCTTTCTCTAATAAATCTTGTCCTGCAATGGAGATCATTACTTTATTGATTTCATATGCCAGCCGAGCATTGAGTGTGAAGTAAGATTCAACCACCGGAGTCTGTGTCAGGGTCAGTGCCGGTAATTTATCTATATAGCGAATCAAAAAATCAAATTGAAAATTTTTAGTCAGGTTGATGTAGGAATGTAATTTAAACTGTCCTTTTGGATCAAGCCCTTCAACCAACTCACTGCCATCAACAACATTATCAGATTCTATAGTGAAATCTTTTACCAAATAGGTTACACCACCTCTCAGTCTCCACCAGTCCGCTAGCAATACGTTTCCGGACAACTCAAAACCATACGTAGTTGCTTTCAGGTCATTGGCAAAATAAAACGTGGGATCCGAACCTGCAGTAGTATTTAGTGAGCGCAGATCATCGTATTGATTATAAAATGTGGCCAATGATAAACTGACTTTATCAAAAGGACGCATCCTGTATCCAATTTCATAAGAAACGACTTCTTCGGAACGGAAATCCGGACGATCAGGCACCTGGAAAGAAGTGAGATCGACATCGAAGCGGCTGGGTGTGCGAACAGTTCTGGACACTGCACCCCATAACGTATGAATTTGATCTGGTGTCCAGGCAAAACGAAGGCTGGGCTGAATTTCAAATCCTGTGTAATCATTATTGAGAAATTTTGAACCTACCGTCAGTGTAAGCCGATCAGGGACAATTTTAATCTGGTCCTGCACAAAGGCACTTAGCTGCTCAAGTGTTTTTTGAGCTGGTGTAAAACGATTATCAATACTCGTTGTAAAATCATCCTGGATCCGAAATCCGACACCATATAAAATTTGATGAGATTTAATTCCAAACTGATGCTGAACATCTAAATCTGCTGTTGTAAGTTCATCCGTAAACGGGTTATTGGAAATCTCCCGTTTTGTGCGGTCAATATATGCCTGTACTGTCAATTCAGAAGTGCCTGTAAAAGAATGTGTCCATCGGCTTAGCAGATGCTGACCATTAATTTTTGTGGGAAGCGTTTCATCTTCCTTTCCGCCATATCCCTCACCCTGCAGCGTAAACGTATTTTTTGCTGATGGCATAAAATCTACCCGAAATCCACCTTGTGTCATGGACCAGGCATCCCCGGCATCATTGCCATCGGCCAAGAGTGTTTCACCATAATCATATCGCTGACCGTACACACGATAAAATAAGGACGAATCTATTTGTCCGCCATATCGTATGTCTACCTGGTCCTGGATATAGGTACCAATGGTTCCGGCCATGTACAGGCCTTGTGATTCTTTGGCACTCTTTGTGATGACATTGACGACACCATTCACTGCATTCGATCCCCAGAGTGTGCCGCCCGGACCACTTACCACCTCGATCCGATCAATGTCCTCAAGCATAACATTTTGAACATCCCAGTACACCCCACCAAAAAGTGGCGTGTAGACTGTCCGGCCATCGATCAACACCAGCAACTTATCCGCCAGTGAACTGCTCGCGACAGGCGCGCCATTAAATCCTCTCGACGAGATACCCCAGTCATGAGAACCAGACTGCGCCACCTGTAGATTTGGTGCCAGTCGAAGTGCCTCAGGCAATCGTGTGGCCGTGGATCTTCTTATATCATTTCCTGTAATTACCTGGATGGCGGAGGCGACTTCTGTTAGATTTTCAGGGGTTTTGGATACAGAGGTCACTACAATATTAATGAGCTCGTCCATGGTGAGCTTCTTCAATTCATTGACCGGCGGTAAACCTGTTTGTGCATGAAGCTGTTGTGGTGAAAATCCAAGGAAGAGCACAAAAACCATCATCGCCAATAACGGTTCCTGCAGTATTTTTTTGAGTATTTGCGTAAGTTCTGTTATGCTGGAGGGTTTGACAATAAAATCTTCAGCACCCATCTGGATGTTTTCAGAAATACTTTCCGGATCCGCGGAAGTTGAATACATAAAAACCGGGATGTCCTTCAGGCGCTCGATTTTTTTTATTTCTGCGAGACATTGCTGACCATTCATTCGAGGCATATTCATATCAATAAATATGTAATCCGGCATGAACGATTCATCTCCATTGATCTTTTCAAGAGCCTGGATGCCATCGTTGGCATATACACAGTCAGCTTTCAGATTCGTCTTCTCTATAGCTAGCCCGAAGATCTCCTGATCATCGGTGTCATCATCGATGAGAAAGACGGTAGGATTATGTTGCATGTAAATTATAATTTAGCAAAAGTCAAAATAGATCTTATTGGAAATAAACTGGAAATTATAGGCCGATGAAATCCTATATAACCCGTATATCTAGGTGTGAATGCCTTACAAAGCAAATAAAATTATTTAAAATACAAATGATGACTGCCTTATGTCAGGAGAAATAAATGCCAGCCAGGTAAAGAAGTGCCAGGTACAGCCTTTGATGATCGATAAGTTTACATAATTATAATCTGATGTAATAGAATTACAATATCTCTCCTTCAGACTTTCTACCAAATTGGTGTGAGCTTGTAAAAATCAGCCTTCCTGATGATCACAGACCCATCTTCCGCATACAATTTTACCTGGTTGTAATCTTCATTTGGAAAAAAGATTTCACTCATTACGACCTCACCATCTTCTGCAAAAAATTCACTCGAAGCAACATCGAAGAAAATATGCCAGCGAAGGATTTTCAAATTTGGATCTCCCTTTGTGACGATGATTGGTGTAGCAAAGTCTGCTGAAAATGCATCTTTCCCTGCCCTGGAACGATCACTATAATATTGACCTGATTGAGACCGATATCCGATGCGATATTCTTCACCACGACTATTTGATATGGCGATTCCAATATCACGTACGGAAGGATCAGGTTCCATTTCGAGTATGATCTCCATTGGTGAAGGAGAAAATCCGATCCGGGATGTGAGATCCATTTCCGTTTGGAACGAGTCATTTTGCATTGAAAATTTATAGTCCCGAAGTGCTTCTAATTCCTTGACAGGAACGGAATGTAGTCTGAGTCCCTTCTGATCATGATGAAGTGTGAGCTGACGCGGTATTGTCATTGCGCTGCGCCATGATTCAGTCGGTACGACCTGTCCATATAACCAATTGCTCATCCAGCCCATGAATACTTTTCTGCCATCAGATGAAGGCATGTCCGACCAGGTAACGCCAGCATAATTATCACGTCCACCATCCAGCCATATCGTTGTTGAATCCGGATTTTCGTTTCTAAAATTCTTCCCATCAAAATGTCCTATAAAATATTGTGTGGCGGATCCGCCATTCGGTCCGCCGGGATTAATACTTAACAACAATACCCATTTGGTGCTATCTGTTCCATCTACTTTTAAAGGAAACAAATCGGGACATTCCCACACACCGGCATGTGAGCCGGCTGTTTTTCCAAATTCACTTTCCAGTGTCCATGATATCAAATTGGCAGACGAATAAAAACGTACATGATCCAAAACAGCCAATGACATAATCCATTTCTGACCGTCTTCAAACCAAAATACTTTTGGATCCCGAAAATCTTTAATACCCGGATTTATCAGAACAGGATTTTGATTATACTTTGTCCAGGTGCGTCCTTCATCAAGACTATACGCGATACCCTGTGTCTGATACATGGTATCTCCAGCTTTCTCCATATCCATATTGTGATACGTAAATATGGCGACCATCGGAGGATTGGCTTCCGTACCCAGGCCACTTGAATTTTTCCAGTCAACCACAGCACTTCCTGAAAAAATATAACCCAGTGAATCAGGATACAAAGCAGTCGGCAGATGTTCCCAATGTACCATGTCTTTGCTGACGGCATGACCCCAATGCATGGGACCCCACACCGTACTGTCCGGATAGTACTGATAAAACAAATGGTATTCGTCTTTATAAAAGACCATACCATTCGGATCATTCATCCAATGGGCAGGGGGTGAAAAATGATATTGCGGACGATGAGTCTCCATCGTTGTATCAATAGCCTTCTCTGGGATTGATGATTTTTTGCAACTCAAGATGCATCCGGCTGCAAGAATGATTAGGGATCTTATAAATAGGGCAGACATCTGTGTGATATTTATTTTTAAAAAATATTATTATTCGTACTTCGTCTTCTTATCAAAAGGATACATTACGAACAAAACGAGTAACGGTATGGCAGCTACCGCAAGACCGATATTCTCTTGCTTTACAGTAAACCGGAATATATTATCCGCCTACTTTTTCCCAGGGTCTGAATGCATTCTTCACATTCCTTATCTCCTCCCGTCAACTCTTCAAATGTCTTCGAAGGCTTCATATGGATCAAACGGCGGAACGTATTGTAGCGAGGTACACCACGGTCACGGTCACGGAGGATATCTACCGTTGCCATATCGAGATGTTTGCCGTCAGGGTGGTTAGGTTGCGCAGGAAATTTGGAAAGTTATGGATCGTGAATGTACTATTTCTGCCTGGGAATTTAAACTATGTATAATCAGAACAGGTTTGAATTTAACATCGATTTTAGTATGTTGATAACTATCTGGAGCCCCTCAGTATCAGTACGTTACCCTCTAGTGGCACTACTAGTAGTGGCACTACTAATAGTGGCACTATTAGTAGTGCCACTGGTTAGTTTTTACGAGGATAGGCGGGTGGTGCCGGAATCTCAGGACGGCCCTTCAATTCCTCCAGGATGACCTCGATGGCTTTGTCCAACTGATTGTCAATACCTTTGTATTCATCTGCGGGATTGTTGATGACCTCGATGTCGGGATCGACACCGTACCCTTCCATCGGCCATGACTTACCATCGATATCGTACCGGGCGTATTCCGGACGGTTGAGGAATCCGCCATCCACGAATGGAAGCGTACCCCGAATGCCCACTACTCCACCCCATGATCTGCGCCCGATTAATTTGCCGAGACCATATTTGCGAAAGCGATATGGAAAGATGTCACCATCCGATGCGGAATACTGATCAAGTAACAACACCTTAGGTCCCAGGACCATATCCGGATCTACATTTGGAATTGAGATATTCCTTGGCATCGTAACGAAAATAGGTTCACGTCTCAGGCGCTCTGCTATGTGAGGTGATACATTACCACCACCGTTACCGCGGTCATCAATGATGAGCGCTTTTTTCTGAAGTTGCGGATAGAAATACTTTACAAATTCGTTAAGACCACCTGAGCCCATATCAGGAATATGCAGGTAGCCCACCTGCCCATTTGTTTTTGCACTTACGTAGTCAATATTTTTCCGTACCCATTGCAGATAATACAGATCTGACTCATCTGCGGTGGGGATGACAAGTGCTTTGCGGCTTCCTGCTTTATCGGCTTTGCCATTGATCGTGAGTTCAGTAGTTTGATTAGCGGTACCGATCAGCAATTCATAGATATCTGTAACTGTTTTTGTACTGACACCATTCACTTCGATGATGTATTCACCTTCTTTGACGTTGACACCTATCTCAGTAAGGGGTGATCGTGTTGATGCTGTCCAGTTTTCCCCTTTAAGGATTTTATCGATTTTAAAATATCCGGAAGCATCGCGACTGATCTGTGCACCCAGCAGACCCGTTTCAATGCGTGGCGCCTTTGACATATCACCACCACCAACATAGGCATGACCAACACTGAGTTCGGCGATCATTTCGCCAATGAGATAGGAGAGATCTGCACGGTGATTCACATACGGTAGCATCGCAGCGTATTTGGCTTTCATTGCGGGCCAGTCAACACCATGCATACCCGGATCATAAAAGAAATCGCGCATCTGGCGCCAGGCTTCATTATAGATCTGCTCCCATTCCTTTTTCCTGTCGACCATCAACTGCATATTGGATACGTCAACTTTTTTATCCAGCACTGTTTTATCCTTTGGAAGATCAATGATCGCATACGACTTGTCTTTTTCCAACAACATCTTTTTGCGATTGGAAGAAACGACATATCGGTTAAACTCTCCGATCTCACTTTCTTTTTTATCCTTTACATTATACACTTTCAGCACTGCTTTTGGTGAGCGCGTTGAATTGGTCATATAATAAACAGCATCATCGACCGCACTAAGAGAAAAATAATTTCCTGCACTGACGGGGAGCGACGCCACGCGATCTTCAATGCCGTCAAAATCAATTTTCACAACAACACCTGTTGCAGGTTTGGGATCGGTTTTTTTGTCATCGGTTGTAGCCGAAGATGATTTTGGCTTTTTATCAGGCAGATCACCAGATCCGGCAAAAGACACTGCAGGCGTATCCACTTTGATCTGCACCTCATCATTTTTAGGTGCTAATGGTGAGGGAGTTGTTTTAGATAAAGTCAGCAGGTATATTTTTGACATGTCAGAATAGCTGTGATTCCATTCTACCTGACTATATGTTGGTGCAAAGTCACGATCAGAAACGAAGTACAGATACTTTCCATCCGGACTAAAGACAGCGCTGTAGGATTCATACCATGGATCCGTCACAGGCGTTGATTTTTTATTGGCCACATCATAGATATACACTCTGGCACGGAATGTATCATCTACTCTGCTGTATGCAATCCATTTACTGTCCGGTGACCAGTTTGCACTCCGATATTCACCTGCATTCGCTTTATCGATTAGTGTCATTTCCTTTGTGACGATATCGACGTAATACAGTCGCAGCTTATTATCGGACCACAGGATCTTTTTACTATCAGGTGACCAGGATAGCCCATACTTATACGTATCGCCATCGGTACTCACTTTGATGGCTGCTTCACTTGCATCCTGCTTTTGTATATAGATCTCATCTTCTCCTGACAGATCGCTGATATAGGCGAGATACTTTCCATCGGGTGACCAGGCAACGGATCGTTCGTGCGCACCAGGTGATTTTGTAAGGTTACGTGTGATACCGTCTTTGGCCGGCAGGGTCCAGATATCACCACGAGCTGTCATGGTAAGTCGATTACCATCGGGGCCCAGATCAAAATCACCATTCTCAACAAATTTGGATGCATCGATGATCTCATTTCTGCCACCTACAGCATCATCTAAAATGGCGATGTTGACTTTTGTAGCAGTTTCTGTAGCAAGATCAAACAGGTAGATAAATCCTCCATTTTCATACACGATAGCATTCTGACCGAGTGAAGGAAATTTAATATCGTACTCTGTGTAGTTCGTGAGCTTCCGGGTTTGCTTTGTCGTGATATCGTACACAAACAAGTTCATCGTGCGATCACGGTCACTGCAGTAATAAATTTTATTACCTGACCACATCGGAAAAATATCTTGTGAGATATTATTCGTGATATTCTCCATCTGACCTGAATCAAAATCATAGATATAGATGTCATCGGCCATACCGCCTTTATAATATTTCCAGGTTCTGAATTCACGGAAGACCTGGTTCATTGCGAGTTTGGTCATGTCTGCATTGTACGAGCACCAGCCTCCTACTGAAAATGGCAGTTCTGTGGACATGCCGCCATTGACGCTGGTAAAAAAGAGTTGTCCTTTAAAATCATTGAAAGATTGTTTGCGGCTCCTGTAGACAATTCCTGAATTATCAGGCTTCCAAGTCATGACAATATTATTGGGGCCCATGCGGTCGCTTACTTCATCCCTGCCTAAAGTGGCTGTATGTGTCAGGCGTACAGGTATCCCCCCGTTGGCAGGCATTTTATACACTTCTGTATTGCCATCATACTGGCCCGTGAAAGCGAGGGTGTTGCCATCGGGTGAGAAGCGGGCGAAGAGTTCGTTGCCTGTGTCTGAAGTTAATTTTCTGGCTAAACCGCCTGATCGAACAACGGTGTACAGGTCACCCGCATAACTGAAGACGATGGATTCATTGGATACGGTGGGAAATCTAAGTAGTCGCGCTTCCTGGGCTGTGGAAGCGGTACCTGATAGCATTATGATCAGGCAGATTAGCATTTTATTCATGCCCGAATATATGTGTTGTTTGATGATTGGGGAAATGTAATTTGTCATGTACAAGTGGCTCTACAAATTATTACGTTGAGGCAATTCTCCTTACGAGGATGTGTTGAGATGGTTGAGTATTGTTTCCTTTGGAAACAACCGGTTTAGTTGGTTTAGAAATGATGGCTCTACAGTTTATTACGTTGAGGCAATTCTCCTTACGAGGATGTGTTGAGAAGGTTGAGTATTGTTTCCTTTGGAAACAACCGGCTTAGAAGGTTTAGTTTGATTTTCCTTTTAGTTGGAAACGAAGTTTCCAACCTCCATTTCTAAACTTTCTAAACCAATGCAATCGAAGATTGCATGACTCAACTCTCTAAACTCTGTATGTATGCAACAAACTGTCGAACACAACAATCAAACTCCAATATTTTTCTAAACTTTCTAAACATCCAATTCCTTCGAATACAAATTCAACACATCCCCTTCTACCAATATATTCTCCTTCAGATAAAATCCCAGTTTTTCCAGCAATTTTATGGAGGTCAGATTATTCGGAACGGTGATGGCTACTACCTTTTTAAAACCTAAATGGTCTTTGCCCCACTCCAGCATCGGAAATGCAGCTTCATATGCATATCCCTGACCGGTATATTCCGGATAAAACGCAAAACCAAAATCGACATCTTCCAGAAAATCGCGCTTTGCGAAACCGCATGTTCCAATAGGCATATCCGATTGCTTAAGAATCACGATGGCAAAACCAAATTCATACGTTTCAAAACTTTTGATGCTTCCATTCAAAAGATAATTCCTGGCATCTTCCAGCGTATGCACTTTTCGGTCACCGATGTATTCTATCCATGAGGGTTCATTGACCAGTCGAAGCATAAAAGCTGCATCGTCAGGAGTAGGACGACGAAGGTAGAGGCGGTCAGTTTGAAGGATCACAGGACGAATATAGCTCATTTCAAGGTTGAAACCCTTTCGTGTACACTTAGGTAAAACCTTTCAAGATAAATAGGCCTGCTCATAGTGAACAGGCCTACTCCCGGGTTATTCGGTAGATAATATTAATCAATCAGCCATTCACTACCTATTGTTTAATAAATCTGCTGGCTTCACTCCTCGCTCCATTATTTTCAAGGTACACGATATACATTCCCGGTGGTAATGCATCAATATTGAAAGTTGCATGATTCATTCCTTCTCTTGATGTCATAGTATTTTTCAAAACACGATTACCAAGAATATCACCAATACAAACAGACATCGATTGCTGTCCGACTGCTTCAAAATCCACATATACAAATGACCCTGCAGGAGAAGGATATACTTTCGAAATCATCCCTGAAAGTGGCAGCGATGCAATTTCTTCATCAACAGCAACAATTGGATCCAATGCAGTACCTACAGCATTTAGCGTAAAATCAATAGGAGCATAATTACCAGTAAAGGTCGAATTGTATGCTCTAAAATAATATGTCTCGAGAGGCAACAGATTGAACAGATTTAGTGTAATTGTGGAATCATCAAATCCACTGATATTAGACATTTCCTCAAAACATCCCAATGTCTGAAAATCTCCACAGCTCCCATCAAATCCCTGCACAATCATGTTAAAAAAACCATAATCACTGGTTGGATAGGATGCATGAGTGAGGATGACCGACGCATCACCTCCATCCTGATCTGTGGTGAATGAATACCAAACATCATAGGTTTTAGTAGGTGTCAGATGAGCTGGATAACACATATATATAATCAGAATCAGTGGCTCCACTTGTCGATTGAGGACCCGGATCTACTAATAATCAGGGAGTGCTGGTAAGAGAAAGTGAATTGTTGCAATCATCATTAGCGGGAGGCATTGGTCCTGAGCGCAGGCATAACGTATGTGGAGCGAGGATGGATCCTCCGATGTATTACTTGACAACGATACACATGATCCACACCCGCGATGATTCTCTATTATAGTCCTCCAAACAAAAAACGGGTTCAAGATCACCACATAGTAATCGCATCATCACCAGAACCTACAGCGGTACGTATGACGATATCTGATTTTTCAGTTAACTCAAATTTGAACCATACATCACCTGTGGAATAGCTTCCGCAAGTTGGTTCCTCAACAGCACTAGTATTAGTAGCAAACTGCCAAGCCATTGGAGTGTCCGGGGTGCAATCATTCGTATTTTCTTTAGCTGTAAGATTAATGGCTCCGCAAGGATCATCATTTACGGGCGGGATTAACACGGCAAGACATATGTCAGCTGGTTTGCTACAAGACTGGCTAAGGAAAAATATCTATTGATGAAGCAAAAGTCTTACTAACTTACTTTCATCCCGATCAATCAGCGATACCAGATAAAGGCCATTTGGTATGGATGGAATATTGATTTCCTGGTTAAGAGTAACAATATTTGAAAAAAGTATACGCCCATCGATCGTCATCACTTTGATTTGCACAGGGCCTGAAGAAATACCGGAAGATCTAATGGAAAATGTTGAGGTCGTGGGATTAGGATATAATAGATACACCGTTTCCTTCGAATCCTTCTGCTCAATAGAAGTAGGAATCTCTGCACATTCCCGCTGAAAATTATAGAGAGCCGAATCCAAAGCAATGAAATCAACACCAGGATCCAAACCTTCTGAGGAACTGGCATACGGACTTGTGGCAGAAAGAATATAACCATGATAATCTGCCGCACCACCATTAAAATCTGTGAAGCCTACTTCACTAATACCATTTGGAAAATAATTCTTGCTAAGGTTATTAAAATTTGAATATTTAGCGCTGTTACCTCCTATGAGGACATTGTGATGGAAGTGTTGATTGGCGTCCGTTACATCCGGAAAGTAACTTGCGAAAGTGGCATTCCCCTGCATCTGGCCAGGGCCATATATTCCCTGATACCCACCTGTAGATATAAAACTTTGCACCAGGTTATTTGTGAATATAAAACCATTGGTTACATCATATGCCCAGGTAATTGGACCCGACTGAAAAATGGTGTTATGATCAATCCAAACATCCATTGGCTCTCCTATTTTCAAAAATGTTCCATCGTTGGGACCATCAATATTGAGATCTCCATAGGCTGGTCCATTGATATCATCAAATAAGTTATTCGAAATTTTAATTCTCGCACTTTGAATACCTGCTCCACCATCTGAACCGGAAAGTGATATTCCAGCTCCTGCATGACGGATGATATTATTACGAATGGTGATGTCACTCACGTCTGCCTGTGGAGATGCACCTCCTTCTGTCCGGATCGTCAACAGGATGGCGTATCCGCTTTGGCCTACAGGAATATCAGCCCAACAATTTTCCATTACATTACCTTCTACCAAAACTCTCCTTCCAGTCTTTAATTCAAATAAATTTTTGATTGTCCAATGCTTACCTGCATATTCGGGATGACCCACACGCCAGCTCCAGGGTTTATAGAAGTAATTATTTAGTATCTCAATATCTGAAGGCACCAATCCCTGAATGGCCGGAGCTGCTCCACCAAACAAAATATTTTCGCCAGCCCCTTCAAGAAAATTATTAATAATCTTAAATGGCCCCGGACCATTGATACCGGAGATCGCCTGTGCATCAAATCCAATGCTGTGAAAATCGGATATGTAGCAATCGATAATAGCGGCAATAGCACAATCCAGGCGGACACCAAATTTCATGATGTCACCCTCAGAATGTCCATGGATATAACATCGATCCATGATCAGATGATGTGGGACTTTTTCAAGTGTGTTTTGTGCTGATGTACCATCACCAAGATTGATCAGACCGTAACTATTGAGGACACTTTCAGCTGCAGTAATCTCAATTCCCACTAATCGATAATGATGTGCTTTGGCCTGCGTTTTAATACATGGAATGCCGGAAACATTATTTGTAATAATCTTGGGCATGGCGTGAGCCTGTGTTGGTAAATCTAAATCACCAGTGTTCATTTTTTGATTTATCCGTAGGGTTTGTTCCGGAAGTATATCCATCCTGGATGACATAAGGATGATCCAGTTTTCACTTTCGCCTTTATCCGGAAGGATAAAACCACCATAAAAGACAACACCGGCATCGAGTACCAACACAGATCCTGGCTGTGCATCGTTAATAGCTAGTTGCAGATCTGTATAATCCTTGCCGGGACCCACTGTAATATGAGTGTATCCCGCAGTATCCGGAAAACAAGTCTCTATTGTAGTCGTATTCGGCAATACTGGTTCTACTTGTGCAATACACAACCCTGTATACAATATGCATATCACCACTCCAAATAATATCCTCTTGAGCTGCATAAATAGGT
>JBBREG010000056.1:0-16343 GCA_038203125.1 Chitinophagales bacterium | reverse complement strand
ATCTCCCTATCTGCAAAATCCACTAGCCCTGGGTGCCACCATCGTACACCACTCCATCACAAAATATATCGCCGGCCACAGTGATGTGATCATGGGCGGCTTGGTCACCAGTGATGATGGGCTTGCTGAGCGATTGAAGTTTTTACAAAATGCAAGTGGTGCTGTTCCCGGGCCGCAGGATTGCTTCCTTACACTTCGTGGTATCAAAACATTACACATCCGCATGGATCGTGCGTGTGAAAATGCAATGCGACTTGCACATTATTTACAATCTCATCCGAAGGTAGGTAAGGTGATGTTTCCCGGATTAAAAGATCATCCACAACATCAGCTTGCCGGAACACAAATGCGTGGGTATGGTGCGATGATCTCATTCGATCTGAAAGATGATCGTATCGATGCTGCGAATAAAGTATTGAGCAGCACAAAACTTTTCTCACTCGCAGAATCACTCGGTGGTGTTGAATCACTTATCGGTCATCCGGCAACGATGACGCATGCATCAATTCCACGAGAGCAAAGACTTGCATCGGGGCTTACCGATTCGTTGATACGATTGAGTGTGGGGATTGAGACGTATGAAGATCTGGAGCAGGATCTTCAACAAGCACTGCAATAGAATTTTTGATTTTGGATTTTGGACCATTCTGAAGTTTGATTTTGAATTTTTGATTTTGGATTTTGGACCATTCTGATTTTGGATCTTCTGAAGATTAATTTTGTGAGCGCCTGAGGCGCCATCACGCTGAGGCAAGAGATTTTGGATTGGATAGTTGTTTTCTCCGGATTTTATTCATATTTTTAGTATCCACCAGTTGTAGAAAACAAATGACTGAATCTGTCCTCAAGGATCGGTTTAGGAGTTTTGCGTTGGCTATTTTTCAACTAACCACGCAATTCCCTAAGAAGTCCATTTACTTCATCGTTGAAAAACAGCTCCTGAGATGTTCCTCTTCTACAGGTGCTAACTACAGGGCTGCATGTCGGGGTAAGTCCGTTCCTGACTTTATTAATAAACTCAAGATTGTAGAAGAAGAATTAGATGAAACGCTCTATTGCTTGGAGTATGTCAATGGCATTGCCAATCATTGGCAGGAACATACACAGAACTTGTTCAAAGAAGGAAATGAACTTTTGTCTATGATGGTCACATCCATTAAAACAATTCAGAGAAAAATTTCAAAGTAGTGTCGGGCTATCAAAAACAAAAAAGCCAATCATCCAATAAATCCAAAAACTAACTCAAAATCAGAAGATCCAAAATATAACGCCCAGACTGATGGCGCCTGAGGCGTCCACAAAATCTAATCTAAAATCTAAAATCCAAAATCCAAAATCTAATGCAGTCGATAAAACAATGGTCTGTCGCGGACCAACCCCGGGAGAAATTAGTACATCTCGGATCCAGATCCCTGTCAGAAGCTGAACTCATTGCCATCCTCATGCGTGTCGGAACACGCAATAAATCCGCGGTGGATCTGGCAAAGGAATTACTTACAAAGCATCAAAACAGCATCGGCGTATTGGCCAAACTGACCGTCCATGAGTTAATGCAGATCAAAGGCATCGGGGAAGCTAAAGCCGTGAGCATTGCCGCAGCTCTCGAACTTGGCAGACGCCGCGTCACAGAAACTGCATTGCAAAAGTCACAGATATCCTCGAGTGTGGATGCGTATGATCTGATCCATTCCCGCATGCGCGATCTGACGCAGGAAGAATTCTGGATCATCCTGCTGGATCGTCGCTCGAGAGTGATAGCCATTGAAGAAATCCACACGGGTGGTATGTCCGCGATGGTGGTGGATCCCAAGATTATTTTTCAAAAAGCACTGGAACGTAAGGCTTCATCCGTTATCCTTTCTCACAACCATCCATCCGGATCCCCCAGCCCGTCGAATGAGGATCAACGCCTGACGGAAAAAGTAAAGATGGCCGGTAATTATATTGATATTAAAGTCCTTGACCACATCATTATTGGCGAAGGATCCTACTACAGTTTTGCAGATGAGGGGAAAATATGACCCCTCCCAGACCTGTTAACAAAGGCATAAACTTCAGATAGGATGGGGACGTTTTAAGTAGCTTAGCAAAAATTTGAATACCCGTTGAGTCAGGAAACAGCCAAACCTAAAAAAAGCATGGACTGGAAGACGCTGATACGTCTTCTAAAACTGGCCACCCCGTACAAATCACTGCTGATCGCCAGTGCCTTCCTGGCTATTGTTTTGGCACCACTCAGTACGGCCCAACCCTACCTGGTCAACGTGATCGTCGATGATTATATCCTCTCCCCCCAACCCGTTGGCCTGATAAAGATGTGCCTGCTTTTTGCAGGCTTGTTGTTCCTGACAGGCATTCTGCAGTATGTTTTCATATACCTGACCAACCTCATGGGGCATAGCGTGATCCGCGATCTGAGAGTCAGGGTTTTTAATAAGATTACGAGTATGAAATTGTCGTATTTCGATAAGACACCCATCGGAAATCTTACGACGCGAACGATCAATGATATTGAAACGATCAAAACAGTTTTTTCAGAAGGGGTAATCACGATTGTAGCAGACTTGTTGAGCATCGTCGTCGTATTGGCAGTCATGTTTTATACAAGTCTTCCATTGACGCTGATATGCCTCTCGACCATCCCGCTGATTATCATTGCTACGTGGATCTTCAAACAAAAAGTAAAGGTATCGTACGAGAAAGTACGGACACAGATAGCGCGCCTGAATGCGTTCCTGCAGGAACGCATCAGTGGCATGGCCATCGTACAGATCTTTAATGCGGACAGACAGGAACGTGCAAAATTTAAGGAGATCAATCGCGACTACACAAAGGCAAATCTGGATTCCATTTTATACTACGCGATCTTTTTTCCGGTAGTTGAGATTATTGCCGCTCTTGCATTGGGCATCATGGTGTGGTGGGGAGCCCGCAATGTTGTAGGTGGCTCAGTCACCATGGGTGAATTGATCGCCTTCCCGCTCTACATTAATATGCTGTTCCGTCCGATGCGCTGGCTGGCGGATAAATTTAATACGCTGCAGATGGGCATGGTGGCTGGCGAGCGTCTCTTCAATATTCTCGACAGTGATGAAGTGATGATTGAGTCCGCACAACCGGTATTCGGTACGCCTGAGAAAAAAGGTATTGTGGAGTTTGACAAAGTACATTTTGCCTATGATGATGAAAATGATGTATTGAAAGATGTATCCTTTACCATACCGTCAGGTCAGACATTAGCGATTGTGGGAAGTACCGGTTCAGGAAAAAGTACGATCATCAATCTGCTTAATCGCTTTTACGATATAGGTCAGGGTTCGATCCGCATCGATGGACAGGACATCCGCGATTATGAACTGGAAGACTTACGTAAACGACTTGCCATTGTATTGCAGGATGTGTTTCTTTTTTCCGGTTCGATCTGGGAAAACATATCACTTCGTAATCCTTCCGTCCTCCAGGAAGACATGCTTGATGCTTCAAAGGTGATCGGGGCACATCCGTTTATCATGGCGCTGCCGGGTGGTTATGATTTTATTATTTCAGAGCGGGGTGGTAATCTTTCCATGGGCCAGCGACAGTTAATTTCATTTGTCAGGGCACTGGTGTACAATCCGGAGATCCTCATCCTGGACGAAGCGACTTCTTCTATCGATACAGAAACAGAAGGTATCATCCAGTATGCGATCGAGAAGTTGATTGACAAGCGTACTTCGATTATTATCGCTCACAGGCTGTCTACAATCCGTCACGCAAATAATATATTAGTCCTCGAAAAAGGTCAGGTGGTAGAATTCGGATCGCATGAGGAACTATTGAAGGTGGAATCGGGTAAATACAAAAACCTGTACGATATGCAGTTTCGGGTCAATGCGGTAGCCAGTTGATCAGTGTTTCACTGTTGATTGTGCTCTTGCTGTTGCATAAGATTTTCAAATAGAGGTTGTGTGGAGAAAGTTGAGTATTGCTTTCTCCGAAAGCAATCGGTTTAGAAGGTTTAGAAAACTAAACTCTCTAAACCGTGGATCGTCGAAGACGATCCTGCTCAACTTTCTCAACACTGTATCAATGCACGTATCTTTGTATTACATAAATCACACATCAAGTAATAACCCATGAAAGGATTTTCAGTAAAAAGTAATGGAATTTTCGGATTTGTATTCCTGGTGCTTCTATTGGTGGGATTGTTCTTTATTGCACGCGGCATCTTCACATTGCTGTCATGGGCGGCGCCGGTGCTGATCGTAGGGGCGCTGATCATCAACTACCGGACAGTGGTAAATTACCTGAAATTTATGTTGTCACTTCTGAAGCGGAATGTGCTGACCGGGATTATAGCGATCATCCTGAGTGTCGTTGGGTTTCCAGTCCTGGCAGGCGTTCTTTTTGGAAAATCAATTTTTGACCGAAAGGTGCGGAAACTGAAGGAAACTCATCAACAACACAGGCAAGGCGAATTTGTAGAATATGAAGAAGTAATCCGTAACAAACCGAGAGACGAATTTGAATTACCCCCTCTGGAAAAGGAAATACCTCCGAAAGAAGAAAACAAGTACAAGGATTTCTTTTAAGCTGCTTATCTTCTCGCGGTGATTCTATTATTTATCGCTGCTCTTTTTGCCGCCTGCTATTTTTTACTTCAACTTTTCTATCTGGTCCATTGGTTGAGGGCACCTTCCATCACGACACCGGACTCTTTTACTCCCACACTTCCGGTTTCAGTCATTGTTGTTGCCCAAAATGAAGAAGACTCAGTAGGAAACTGTATCCACAGTATTTTAAAACAAAACTATCCTTCTTCATTAGTAGAGATCATTGTTGTTAATGATCGATCAGTTGACAGGACAGTTGAGCTGATACAACAAATTAACGCTCCGAATCTCACCCTGCTCCATCTTCATGAGCATCCGGAATTTATCCATTCTCCTGCTTTTAAAAAATCCGGTATCGAACTCGGCGTACACCATGCAACGGCTGATTGGACTGTGATGACTGATGCGGATTGTATGGTACCGCCTGACTGGTTGAGAACCATTGCCTTTTATAAAAATACGGGTGACCACGTTTTTATTGCAAGCCCTGTAGTCATACGTGCAGAGAATTCCCCATTGCAAAAAATGCAACAGATGGAAAATATTACGCTGATGGTGATCACGGCAGCAGGCATCCGTTCGAAGCTGCATGATATCGCAAATGGAGCGAATATGTCTTTTTCAAAAACAGTATTTGAACAGGTGAAAGGTTTCGAGGGTAATTATCAATATGCCTCTGGAGATGATATGTTTTTGATAGAAAAAATGAGAGGTGCGTATCCGGATCAGATTGAATATTTAAAATCAAAGGCGGCTGTCGCTTCAACACAAGCTAAATCTAATTGGTCTTTGCTGTTGAGACAACGTATCAGGTGGGCAGATAAGAATAAGGGTTTGATGAATTGGAAGATCCCATTCATCTGGGGGTTTGTGGCGGCTTATTACGTTGTCTTACTTTTTTTGATGATTATACCTACATTTTCAGATGTTTCATATGTGCCTTTTTTGATCATATTATTGGTGAAATGGGTAGCGGATGGAATGATTGTACATGCAGCATCTCAGTTTTTTGGAATTCGGTATTCAGTTATTGAATTTGTTGTACTGCAATTTTTGTATGGATATTATTTAATCCGATTAGGCATAGAGATGCTGATGGGACGGAAAGGGGATTGGTAAATCCATACGATAATGACCTGTGCTAAAATCACAAAACCTTTCAGGTCTAAAATCCTATTTTTGCAGCCGTTTCAATTTAAACAAACATAATCCATGAGTTTACTTGTCGTAGGGAGTGTGGCATTTGATGATATCGAGACCCCGTTTGGTCGTGCTGAAAAGATTGTGGGAGGTGCCGGCACGTATATTGGCTGGGCAGCTTCCTATTTCGCAGATCATATCCGGATGGTGTCGATTGTAGGGGAAGACTTTCCGGTCAGTGAGCTGGAGGCTTTACAAAAGCGTGGTGTGGATACGTCCGGTATCAAGATCGTCAAAGGGGGTAAATCATTTTTCTGGGCAGGCAAATATCATCTCAACCTCAATGCACGTGATACACTCGTAACGGACCTGAATGTACTTGCAGATTTTGATCCTGTGTTGCCACCTCACTATCGCGATAGTGAATTTGTCATGCTGGGAAATCTCACACCATCCGTTCAGCTTAGTGTGATCCGCCAGATGTCAGCACGTCCGAAAGTGATCGCCCTGGATACGATGAATTACTGGATGGATAGTGCGATGGATGAATTACTCGTAGTACTGGCTGAAATCGATCTGCTGATTATCAATGAAGAGGAAGCAAGGCAATTATCAGGTCAATATTCCCTGATGAAAGCAAGTCAGATCATCCGCAACATGGGACCGAAATATCTGGTCATTAAAAAAGGTGAACACGGTGCATTACTTTTTGCCGAAGACCAGTTGTTTTTCTCACCTGCACTTTTGCTTACCGAAGTTCAGGATCCGACAGGGGCAGGAGATACGTTTGCAGGTGGATTGATGGGATACCTGGCGGGGCATGATGAATTAAACTTTGAAGTACTCAAACAAGCTATTATCTGCGGTTCAGCAATGGCATCATTTTGTGTGGAAAAATTTGGCACAGAGGCCATACGAAATATTAGCCCGGTAGCTTTGGTCGAACGACTCGAACAGTTTTCAATGATGATGCAATTCCAGGTGCCGGGAGTGCGGAGAGCTTTTCTCTAGAAAGAGGCCTCCGAATTAATCTGGTACACCCAGATTAACAGGATGATAAGCAGGAGGAAGAAGAGTACAAAACTCAGGAAACAACTTCCTTTTCGACCGTAATTTTGGCTTTCCATGTTATCTTTTTACTAAATCGCGGCCAAGATAGCCAATATTCGATATTCACAAAACACAAAGGTAAAGGGGCGCCTGACTCACATCCGGCACCCCATTTTTATTACGAATACCGGTTTTTTAACCCGTTAATCTTTTACTTCTTTTGAAAAGTCAGGCGTCACACCCATATTTTCCCAGGTGAAGGCATATATGTCTGTCTGGAGTTCGATTTGCTGGGTTGTCGACACGGAACCATGACCTGCCTTGATCTGAATCCGGATCAGGGCTGGGGCGGGTCCAGCCTGTGCTTCCTGCAGTCGCGCCGCAAATTTGAAAGAATGCGCAGGCACTACCCTGTCATCATGATCTGCAGTAGTGATCATGGTGGCTGGATAAGCGGTACTGTCTTTTAGAGCATGTACAGGACTATAATTTTTAAGGTATTCAAACATCTCTGGCGAATCCTCTGCTGTGCCATAATCTGCAGACCAGCCCGCGCCTGCTGTAAAAGTGTGATATCTCAACATATCCATCACGCCCACGGCAGGCAATGCAACCTTCATCAGGTCAGGACGCTGCGCCATAGTAGCCCCTACTAACAAACCACCGTTTGATCCACCATAGATAGCAAGGTAATTTGACGATGTGTATTTCTGGTTGATCAGGTATTCAGCAGCAGCAATGAAGTCATCAAATACATTTTGCTTCTTCATCTTAGTACCCGCTTCATGCCATTTCTCTCCATACTCTCCACCGCCACGAAGGTTAGGTTGTGCATAAATTCCACCTTGCTCCAGCCAGGCCACACGCATCGCACTGAAAGAAGGAGTAAGGCTTACATTAAATCCCCCATATGCATATAACATCGTCGGATTAGTACCATCCAGTTTTAATCCCTTTTTGTGAACAATAAACATCGGTACCTTTGTACCATCTTTACTTGTATAGAAAATTTGTTTGGTTTCATATTGATTAGGATCAAACTCTACTTTCGGTTGTATGTGGAGTGTTGATTTCCCAGTTGCAATATCATAGTGATATACCGAAGATGGATTGGTGAACGATGTAAAGGAATAATACAGATCCTTATCTTCCTTCCGCGCACCAAAGCCTGCTGCTGTTCCAATACCCGGGAGTTCTACATCTCTTTCCAGTTTTCCATTCACATCATACTGCCTGACAGCTGTTTTGGCATCGATGAGATAAGAAGCAAACAATTTTCCACCACCGGAACCGGCACTCAATACATTCTCAGTTTCAGGAATGACATCCTTCCAATTTTCTTTGCCTGGTTTCGAAATATCCACTGCAAAAACCCGATAGTTAGGTGCATCAATATTGGTAGAGAATAGAAAGCGTGGACCCTCATTATCTACATAATTAATCTCTTTAAAATAATCATTACTGATCTGGACCAACGTGCTATACGGTTTCGTCAGATCTTTGACGTACAAGTGATTTCCGCTTGTATTTTCTGCTGCTGAGATGATCAGGTATTTCTGATCTTCTGTGACACCACCACCAATGTATCTGTTCGGTTGTGCCGGACCTCCATATACAAGTACGTCCGTTGACTGTGGCGTGTTCAGCTTATGATAATACAACTTGTGATGTTGTGTTTTTCCGGATAGCTGGCTTCCGTCTTTTGGATTGTCATAGCTACTGTAATAAAAGCCTTCATTTCCAAACCAGGACAGGCCACTAAACTTGACATTCATCAGGGTGTCTTCAATAACCGTTTTTTTGATGGCATCCATGACAATGACTTTGCGCCAGTCAGAACCACCTTCTGTCACCTGATGAGCGGACAATGTGCCATCTTCTGTAAACGAAATGCCACTTAAGCCAATCGTTCCGTCACTTGAAAATGAATTTGGATCGAGATACAATTCAGGTTCTGCATCCTTGTTATCTTTTGGACGACGATACAATACGCTGTGATTCTGGAGACCTGTGTTCTTATAAAAATATTCAAACTGGCCTTCGCGGAAAGGGGCTGAGATACGCTCATAATTGATGAGTGATTCGAGACGTTTTTTCAGATCAGCTCGCCAGGCAATTTTATCCAGGTACCCATACGTCACTTTATTTTGAGCTTCGACCCATGCACCGGTTGCAGCCGATGTGTCATCCTCCAGCCATCGGTATGGGTCAGCCACCTGGACCCCATGATAAGTGTCAACGTGGTCGGATTTTTCGGTAACCGGGTATAGCATTTTTTCAGTTGTGTTTTCAGTGTTTTTTTTGCAAGCGAGTATACCAATCATGAATACAAGCCCAAAAAGAAGAACTAACTTCATAAATATCATTTTTTGAAAAAAGATGAATGGGCTAAAAATAAGCAGAAGACGCAAAGTGCCTACTTTTATTCGATGAAGTACTCTATCAGTCATCTTAAAAGCTCGACTAACCTCTTCACCCCGTTTTAATTTTCTTCGTATTCCAACCACTGCACATATCAACGTACCCAAAGATCCCTGGCGTATTGGAAAGGGATCCTTTTTAGCTGTATGCGTAGTTATACTGGCCATGGTCTGGATGCGGTTTGCATACACTTCTGATGACGGGCAGGTAACACCACATGTGATTACATGGGATGCACTGGGTTATTATCTTCAAGACCTACAGAAGTAGTGATGATATTCATCCCGCTCCTGTATGCTACACAAACGGCTGTTTTGCGAAAAGAGAAATGGGTTCAACTAAAGAAACATTTGTCTCATGCAGGATATGCAGTGGCAGGCGGGATCATCGGGATCCTGCCGCAACTATTGTATTGGAAACGCGTAACAGGTAGTTGGATATATGATGTTGGGTCAAAGTGGGATTTCCTGGATCCGCACTGGCAAGTGCTCTTTGGATGGGAAAAGGGTTGGTTTATTTATACACCAGTGACGATCCTGATGGTCATAGGTTTATGGTTTATTCGGAAGCATTCTTTTTATAGGTCGGTATTGATATTTTTTATTCTCAATACCTGGGTTGTAATTGCGTGGAGTGACTGGCAATATGGAGCCTCATATTCAACTCGTGCTCTGGTTCAGAGTTATGCTCTCCTGGCTATTCCTCTAGCTGCATTAATTCAACATTACATTTCGTCTAAATGGAAATATGCATTGATTGTACTTTCTTGTTTCCTGATCTCACTTAACCTTTTTCAGATCTGGCAATACAACACGGGTCTTCTTCATTACCGTGATATGAATCGAAAGTATTATGGAGCCATTTTTCTAAATCCCAATCCCACCCCACTCCAGATGTCCCTGCTGGATACAGATGAGATCCTTAGAAACGAAAACGGGTATAAAAAAATCTATGAATGGAATTCGAATGAGGAATTTATTTTGCACGCTGGAAAATTAGATTCCATCATGTTTTACCAGGTACATCCTGATGAGATATCAGGTTATACACCGGTATCTGATCGTTGGATCTTTGTAGAAGCGGAGGTATCATCAGACTGGGGAGCATTTGATTCCGATATCATAGTCCAATATCGTTTAGATCAGTTTGTGAAAGAAAGATCAATTCGTTTGCAAAATGGGATAAGCCGGAATGCAACATGGAATCATGTGGAATTTTATTTTCAAATTCCGTCAGGATATCCTTCTAGTGCATTACATATTTTTGCAAAAACAAATTCTGATCAGGACATTCGAATCCGGGATATACGAATCAGATTTCTAAAAGCTATATTGTGAAAATAACCACATCTATTTCCTGATGAAAATTCGTTGGGGCATATTGTCCACCGCCCATATTAATCGAAGGATCATTCCTGCCATTCGCATGTCATGCCGTGCAGACCTTGCAGCAGTAGCGAGCCGAAATGCTGAAAAAGTGAAAATATACGCTGCTGAATGGGACATTCCGAGAGCATATGAAACGTATGACCAACTGGTGGAAGACCCCGCTATTGATGTCATCTATATTTCCCTTCCCAACCATCTGCACACGGAGTGGATCCTGCGATCGATGGCTGCCGGAAAACATGTGCTATGTGAAAAACCCATGTGCCTGAGCCTGGAAGACCTTGACATAGTCACTGAATATGCGGAACGCAGCGGAAGGGTTTTGATGGAAGCTGTGATGCATATTTATCATCCCCAAACCGAACTATGGAAATCGATCATCCGTGAGGGACGCATCGGTGATGTGCATTCTTTACGTGGAGCATTCACCTTTAATTTTGACCGGGCTGCGGACAATTATCGCTGGAATCCTGAAAGTGGTGGTGGGGCGTTGTGGGATGTTGGTGTCTACCCCATCAGTCTCTTTCAATATTTACTGGATGAAGTCCCGGTGTCATGTCTGTGCACGATGTATGAAGAAAACGGGATCGACCTTTCAACGAGTGCACTGCTGCAATATGAAAAGGGAATTACAGGATTATTCTTTGTGAGTTTCCGTTCCGTTTATACAACAGACACTGTGATCCAGGGACGTACCGGCCAGCTCCACATCAGTCACCCTTATAATAATGCAGATATATGCCAGGCGTATATCCAACGGGGTGATCAAATTGAACATCTGGTTGTACCCAGGGAATATTTGTATTGTGGCGAAGTAGAAGCAATGCATGATGCCATAGCAGGTGTACAACCTCCGAAATTTTCGTTGGAAGATTCACGAAACGTGCTTGCAACACAAATCAGATTACGGGAACGACAGATCTAACGGGCTATGGTCTTGGAGGCCTTGTTGCCATTCCAAAGATGCTGCCACAGATACCCCCGATGATGTGTGCAAATTGTGAGATCTGATCGTTTTGCAACGTTTGGATAACTTCCTTTCCAATAAATAACAAGGCAATCAGGATAAACGTAATGGGGATTTCTCCGCTTTTCGTGTTTGTAAAGCTGACCAGAAGTATCAGCATAAATACAATGCCGCTGGCTCCCATCAGGCCTGTGTGAAAAAACAACATGTTCAGGAAACCTGTGATCAAAGCGGTGACGACAATCATGAAGAGTGTGCGACGATCACCATATTTTTCTTCGATGATTGGCCCGACTAAAAGGATAAACGTGAGGTTGCCGATCAGGTGCTCAATACTGGCATGACCAATGACGTGTGTAAGGAGCGTCAGTATGGATATTGGATTTCCCAAACTCACATATCCTAATGTAAAATAAGGCATCAGGCTTCCGGCCAGTAATTTATCCAGGAAGTACACGACCACACAGATCAGTGAAAATGTGAGGATGACGGGCGCATTAAATTTCAGTTTCATGGTGTTAAACTAAAAATTAAAAACTAAAAACTAAAAGGTGGGAAAAAGCGATGGAAAGGATCTTACGGGAAGATACGCACCACTGGTCCGGTTAAGATGCTACGGTTAAAAATTTGTTAATTCAAAATTGTCAATTATGCAATTCCGTTAGGTACTGCATCTAAGCTTCATATCCGGAAGGAATATGCTGATATCCTTTCGATCAGCGCTTCCGGAACCATATTCGCTAACCGTTTTAAAAACCATTTGTCATGAACACAATGTTTCTGACTGTCCTTGCTATTGCCGGAAGTCTCTTTTTCATTGCCCAACCGATCCGTACTCTAATGGTTCAACCTGATCAGATTGATCTTACCGATTCTTCCGATCCCACGGATGTAACGCATCATCCTGACATAAAGAAAAGTGCCTGGGAACAAAGTGCCATCGAATGGCTTGTTAAAGCTCAATCACCAAATGGTGGATGGGGCGCTGGTTCACATGCATATCAAAATATCAAGGACCCGCATCAGGTGCAGACTGATCCGGCTACCACTGCGTTTGCAGCTAAAGCATTACTTAAAGCAGGTGGACCTCTGAAGACAAATCCATATAAAGAGCAAATTATGAAGGGGCTTGACCGCATCCTGAAAGACATCGAAACACGCCCCGAGAATGGTCGCATCACTTCTCTTGATGGCACACAACCTCAGATTAAGTTGGGCGTCAATATAGATGCATCGATGGCACTTCAATTTATATCAGACATACGCGAACAACTGGAGGACAAAGAATTGGAATCGAAAGTGGATAAAGCAGCAGAGGTGTGTATTCAACTCATTCAGGGAAGCCAGAATGCCAATGGCGGATGGGCCGGGGGAGGATGGGCTCCGGTACTGCAATCTGCCATGGCGAATAATGCTCTGGAACATGCGCAGGGAAGGTATGATGTAGACATCAAGGCAATTGAAAATAGTCGCAAATACCAGGCAGATAATATGGCTGGTGAGGATGTCAGATCTGAAGATGCAGCTGGTGTTCCCTTGTATGCAGCTGCCAGTGCACAACGTGCTACATCAACAGAAGCCCGTGAAGCGGAATCATATTTTGAACCTGGAACTGCGACTGAATTTTCAAGTGGCAAAATGAAAAAAGAAGAACTCAGCAAAGTGCTGGAATCAAAAGGAATGGATAAAAATAAAGCAGATCGACTTGCCAATTCGTATTCCGTTAATTATACTTCCGGCAAAGTGTTACAAAGCGATGAGATCTGGGAAGGATTTGGGAATAATGGGGGTGAAGAATATCTTTCTTATATGCTCACCAGTGAATCACTTGCCCAGCAAGGAAAAGAAGATTGGTTGAAATGGCGTCAGAGTATTGATCCCAAGTTTAAACAATCACAAAACCCGAATGGGAGCTGGAGTGGTCATCATTGTATTACCAGTCCGGTGTTTTGTACTGCAGCGATATTACAGGCGATGAATGCAATGTAAGGATCAAAAGCATTTTTGATTTTTGATTTTTGATTTTGGACTTTGGACTTTTTTCATGGCTTAAAAGACCTGCAGATATTAGCCCAGAGATATGCCCTGTGAAAATCTCAGGTTTTGCAAAAGCATTTTTGATTTTTGATTTTTG
Organism: Chitinophagales bacterium; assembly: GCA_038203125.1. Taxonomy (GTDB): domain Bacteria; phylum Bacteroidota; class Bacteroidia; order Chitinophagales; family Saprospiraceae; genus Opimibacter. Next base: position 2,651 of record JBBREG010000056.1, on the reverse strand, counting down.
ATTGCTCATGAAATCCTGCTCTTTAATAAAAACAATCGATGAAATATTTTTTTCTTTATCTGATTCCATTGCTCCTGACCTGCGGTTGTATGGAAAAGGAAGCATCGGTTGCTGAAGCGCTGAAAAAATCATCTGATTGGTTATGGTCCCAACAATCTGCAGACGGAGGATGGCGTAGTGAGACACATGCTGTCCTGCGTGATGGCAGAGTGCTGACACCTTATATATTGTACCACCTCGTAAAAGGAAAAGAAAATCTATATCACGAGAGTTCATCGATCCGAAAATCAATTGTATTTATTTCGAAGGAGATGAGAATGGCACTGTCAGAAGACAGTACTACCCTGACCGATTATCCGAATTACAGTGCTGCGTATGCATTACGGATCCTGCAACATGTTAATGAGGATACTTCGTTGCAAAAGATCATTTCCAATTATTTGTTGGATCAACAGTTTATAGAACACCGGGGATTCACAACTGATAGTCTTGTGTATGGAGGCTGGGGATATGGTGAAGAGAATCTTTCTAATGGAAAATATGGTCATGTTGATATTTCCCATACACGCAGAATAACCGAAGCTTTGAAAGAAGGGAAATATCTGGATAGTACAAGAATACGTGGAGTCAAATTATTTCTGTCGGGCGTACAAAGATCTATTGAAGATCATCGGTTGTATGAAGGTTGTATCCGGCGGGATTCAATTCCGTATGATGGTGGGTTTGTTTCATCTGTGGTAACACTTGCTACCAATAAATCCCGGCCTATTGAAATTGAAGGTGGTGGTATCCACTATCCGAGTTATGCCACGGCGACATGTGATGGATTCCTGAGTATGGAGGCATTGGGTATGCAAACTTCCCAATCATATACGGATACAAAAAAATGGCTGCTCGATCATCAGGATCTGACGACGATCGAAGGGTTATCAACGGATGATCCGGAACAATGGGCAGAGATCATGCATTATTATCATTTCGCAGTACGATCAGAAGCGATGTCAATACTTGATCCACATGGGAAATGGAAAAAAGAAATGGGGCACATCCTGATTCGGGAGCAACTTGCAGATGGATCTTATATCAACCCGATAGGTGGTGTGAATAAAGAAGATGATCCCTTGATGTCAACCATCTTTTGTGTTCAGGCATTAACAGCCTGTATGAACTAAATGCCGATCTCCGTGTGGAAATATTGGTTTCAATTATGGTCATCACCCATTGAAATGCCAACTTTAACTTTTAGTTTTTAGCTTTTAGTTTTTATCTTTTAGTTCTCAGAAACCATTCGGTCGATATTATGCGTTATCAAACCACCTCATAAGGTACATTTGAGGCCCATTCACTACGATATGAAGAAAAGGATCATTTATAGTCTGGCCATTGTTATAGCATTTGGTTTGGGCATCGCTGCCACAAACGTGGCAAACAAAAACCGGTATTTTGATATTTCCAAAAACCTGGAGATTTTCAGTAACCTTTATAAAGAGCTCAATTCCAACTATGTAGACGAAATCGATCCCAACCAGATCATGAAAATTGGTATCGACGCGATGCTGGCTACGCTGGACCCGTTTACCAATTATTTCTCTGAATCCCAGATTGAAGGATTCCGTTTCCGCAATGAGGAAGGTGAGGCTTCTTCCGGTTTAAAAGTTAAGAAGATCGGGGATGACCTTGTCATTACAGGCATTATCGAAGATTCTCCGGCGCATGTTGCCGGCCTGAAAGTGGGTGATGAGATCAAGGCGGTGAATGGAGAATCCACTGAAAAACGTAGTGCAGAAGATGTCATGGACATCATCAGTGGCCTTCCCGGCAGTGAAATGTCATTAGATATCATTCGCCCAGGAACGACAGATATCCAGAATAAAACGATCACAAGGGGTGGCATGGATGGAAAAAATGTACCGTATTCCGGGATGGTCGATGCTGGGATTGGATATATATCGCTTACCACCTTTACACGAGATGCAGGTCGCAATGTAGCTGATGCGCTGCGTGATCTCAAAACCGAATCCCCTGACCTGAAAGGTGTTATTCTGGATTTGAGAGGAAATGGGGGTGGATTGCTACGCGAAGCTATTAATGTATGTAATGTATTTATTCCGGCAAATGAAACAGTCGTAACGACCCGCAGTAAAGTTGTTGAAGCTGATCAGGAATTTAAAACACGCAATGAAGTAGTCGATCAAAATATTCAACTTGTCGTGCTCATTGATCAGAATTCGGCTTCTGCCTCAGAGATTGTGTCCGGTGTGATGCAGGATCTTGATCGTGGCGTATTGATTGGCCAGTTATCGTATGGCAAAGGTCTTGTGCAGAATACGTTTGATATTGGGTACAATGCTAAAATCAAACTCACGACATCTAAATATTATATCCCCAGTGGACGCTGTATTCAATCTGTTGAATATAAGAACGGTGAGCGCGTACACATCCCGGATGACAAGCGTGCCAAATTCAAAACACGTGCAGGTCGTACTGTACTTGATGGTGGTGGTGTGCAACCTGATATCCCCATGTCAGGAGAAGATCGTCCATTGATCGTACAAAAACTCGTGGACCAGGATGTCATCTTTAATTATGTCACATCGTATTGTACAGGTCGCGATAGTATCGGTACGGTTGAAACATTTCATTACACCGAT
>JBBREG010000055.1:0-16353 GCA_038203125.1 Chitinophagales bacterium | reverse complement strand
ATCCGTATGTAATTCATCCTCATTTTCCCCGATATGGTCGCGATCAGCATATGATCGTTCTCTAACCGGACTCTAAACATGGCGTTTGATAAGGCCTCTTCGATTATTCCATCTTGTTTGATGACCTGTTGTTTCGCCATTTTTTGATTTTGGAGTGCAAATATCTACTTATTTATCCACACTTCGGCCAAATTGTCGTTATTTTTTATGGCCTGGTCGATCACCCCGTGATCTGACAGAACATCTGCCTTACCCTTCCGGATGGCAATCGTGTGTTCGTAATGCGCTGAAGTCTTCAGATCTCTCGAAAGCAGAGTCCATCCGTCTTTCTTCAGCACAACTTCGCGTGTTCCGAGGTTGATCATCGGCTCGATAGCGATCACCAATCCTTCCTGTAGTATGGCCCCTTTTCCCCTTTTACCGTAATTGGGTACTTCCGGTGGCTCATGTAATTTTTTTCCGATCCCGTGACCAACCATTTCCCGGATTACTCCGTAACCATGGTTTGTTTCTGCATGATTCTGAACAGCTGCCCCCAAATCACCAATCCTGTTTCCTGCAACTGCCTGGGCAATGGCCAGATCTAAACATTCCCGGGTCACCGATAATAACTTCATGATTTCGGGTGCCAATTCTCCTACAGCAAACGTAAAAGCCGCGTCACCAAAAAATCCGCCCTTTTTAACCCCACAATCCACCGAGACCACATCATTCTCTTTTACTTCACGCTTATCCGGTATTCCGTGAACAACTACCTCATTAAATGAGATACACAGGGTAGCCGGAAAATCAAAGGTGGCACCCGGGTATCCTAAAAACGCCGGAACTGCCTTATGATCTCTAATGAAGGTTTCTGCTATTTTATCTAACTGGCTGCCTGTGATACCAGGCCTGAGATGTCCTGCCACTTCTGCCAGTGTTGCACTCACCAGGAGGCAATTTTGTCTGATGATCTCAATCTCTTCTTCTGTCTTCAGTTGAAAACGCGATCCTGCTACCATACTGTGGCTCAAAGGATAATGCATGAAGGTTGAAAAAAGATCATCTTGACCGGATTACATGTTAGCACCGATCTGCATACCACTGCCGCTGCGACCTTTGAGCTTGCCTGATTTTACAAGACCGTCATACTTTCTCATCAGGAGATAACTCTCAATCTGAGCCAGCGTATCCAGCACAACACCTACCAAGATCAGGAGCGAAGTACCTCCGAAGAAGATCGCAAAACCTTGATTTATACCAACTGAATTGGCTAAAAATGGAAGGATGGTAATGAACCCCAGGAACAAAGCACCAGGCAAAGTAACACGGGTTGTGATGACGTCTATAAAGTCGGCTGTATCCTTTCCTGGCTTGATGCCAGGAATAAACGCATTCTGTCGTTTAAGATATTCAGCGTATTGAGTCGGATTAACAAGAAGTGCAGTGTATACGTAGGTAAATACGACAACCAGAATAAATGTAAACACGGCTGTAGGAAGTGAAAAGGGATCATTTAATGCCCGAAGTAAACCGTTGGTTTGAGCACCTGATCCATCACCCTGCATAAAATACTGTGCAACAGTCATAGGAAGGAACAGGATAGCTTGTGCAAAGATAATCGGCATGACACCTGCAGCATTTACTTTAAGGGGTATATAATCGCGGGCGCCTGACTGCGGAATGCTTGAATTACCACGACCTACCATTCGTTTTGCAAACTGGATCGGAATTTTCCTGACACCCTGTATGATAAGTATACATAACATGGTCACCACAAAAAATCCGGCAAGTTCGAGAACGAATGTGAGCAATCCTCCCTGATTCAATTGTGCCTGGAATTCAAAAATCAGGGCAGCTGGTAAGGTCGCGATGATACCGATCATAATGATGATGGAGATACCATTGCCAATTCCTTTATCTGTTATCCGTTCACCAAGCCACATCGCGAGGATGGTACCGGTGGACAAAATAATGATACTTGAAAACCAGAAGAGCGATACGGGAATATTTGGTGAAATAGCACCGATGCTTTTGATATAGGTAAGGTATGCACCACCCTGTACAAGGGTGATCGCCACCGTTAGCAACCGTGTTATCTGCGTGATTTTCTTACGTCCGGACTCCCCTTCCTTCTGTTGAAGACGTTGGAAATAAGGAACTGCAAACCCGAGCAGCTGAATAATAATCGATGCCGTGATATACGGCATGATCCCCAATGCAAAAATGGCAGCATTGTTAAATGCACCACCTGTAAAGACATTGATCAAGCCAAGAAGGTCATTGCTGTTCCTGTTGCTTGCATAGTTTTCCAACACTGAAGGAATAACACCCGGAAGGACGATCCTGGAACCAAGACGGTAGACACCGATCATGGCGATAGTGAACAGAATGCGGTTACGCAATTCTTTGATCTTCCAGATATGCTTAAGTGTATCGATGAAATTCTTCATTCGGCTTGCCTAGATAAGCTTATACAATAGTGATACTTCCGCCTACAGCTTCTACGGCTTTACGAGCCGATTCACTGACTGCATGTGCAGTGAGATTAACTTTCGTGGTGATGACACCGCGTCCGAGTAATTTCACTTTGTCATTACGGCTGATGAAATTATGCGTCTGCAGTGCTTCGAGCGTCCATTCATTTACCTGGTGCTTATCAGCCATTGACTGGAGCTGGTCCAGGTTAAGCGCGACAAGAGCTTCCCTGTTCGGATTTTTAAATCCTCTTTTTGGCAGACGCATTTGTAACGGCATCTGACCACCTTCATGAGCACGTTTTGATTTATACCCAGATCTGGATTTAGCTCCTTTATGACCACGAGTGGACGTACCACCCCGGCCAGAACCCTGACCGCGACCTTTCCTTTTATTATTTCGTACCGAGCCTTCTGCCGGTGTGAGATTATGGAGTTCCATGTTTACTTTGTGATTAACCGCTTACTCATTAATATTCTCGATTCGAAGCATGTGTGCTACGGAATCAACCATACCCTGAACGGCAGGGTTGACTTCAATGATTTTGGATCTATTGATTTTTCCCAGACCTAACGCTAAGATTGTATCTTTTTGACGTTGTGGTCTGTCGATGTGACTTTTGATCTGAGTTATCTTGATCTTGGACATTGCCTTTGAATTTATTCGCTGACTTCAGCTTGTTCTGAAACCGGTTGGCCAAATACTTTATCTACGCTCACCTTACGATCTTTAGCAATCGTCTGGGGACTTCTCAGCAACATCAAAGCATTGATAGTTGCTTTCACAACGTTATGCGGATTGGATGAGCCCATGGATTTTGCCAACACATTGTGTACACCTGCACTTTCAAGTACTGCACGCATAGCACCGCCTGCAATGACACCTGTACCGTCTGATGCCGGCTTGATCATGACGCGACCTGCACCATACTTTCCAAGCTGCATATGGGGGATGGTGCCTTTGTGAATCGGAACCTTGACAAGGTTCTTTTTAGCATCATCAATTGCTTTCGCAATAGCTTCGCTAACATCACGTGCTTTACCCAGGCCTTGTCCAACTGTTCCCTGGCCATCTCCCACAACGACGATCGCCGCGAAGGAAAATGTCCTACCCCCTTTGGTAACTTTAGCAACGCGGTTAAGCGATACCATTTTATCCTTGAGTTCGGTCTCAGATGCTTTAACTCTAACCGTTGATTCTTTCACTGTATGGTTATTAGAAAGTATTAAAATTTAAGTCCTTTACTACGTGCTCCTTCCGCAAGTGCTTTGACCCTGCCATGGAATAAATATCCACTGCGGTCAAACACTACATTTGAAATATTGAGCTCCTGTGCCCTAGAGGCGATCAGCTCACCTACTTTGGAAGCAACTTCTGACTTGTTACCACTTGCGATTGACTCGTCTGTGGAAGACGCAGAAGCCAGTGTTACACTGTTGCTATCATCGATAATCTGACAATAGATCTGTTTGTTGCTGCGAAAGACGGAAAGACGGGGGCGGTTGCTTGTGCCTTCCATTTTCTTCCGGATCCGCATGTGGATCCTTTTACGTCTTGCTGTTTTACTTAATGCCATAATCTAAGTGGGATATTTAGCCCTTATTATTTTTTACCTGATGTCTTACCTGCTTTTCTTCTCAGCAATTCACCTACATACTTGATACCTTTTCCTTTGTAGGGTTCAGGTTTACGGTAAGCTCTGATTTTAGCTGCTACTTGTCCTAATAACTGTTTGTCGTTAGAAGTCAGGATAATCGTTGGATTTGCACCTTTCTCTGATTTGGTTTCTACCTTGACTTCTTCAGGAACGTAGAAGTAGATCGGGTGAGAATAACCAACGATGATCTCAAGAAGATTTCCTGTATTCGTTACCCTGTAACCAACACCGACGAGTTCCAGCTTCTTGGTGAATCCTTCTGTGACACCAATGATCATGTTATTAACCAGGGCGCGGGAAAGACCGTGCAATGCTTTATGTCTGTTTTGATCAGTAGGACGGGCGAAGGTCATCTGACCATCTTCCATCTTGACTGTAATGTCCTGATCGATATTCTCGTGCAATGATCCTTTTGGGCCTTTGACGGTCACCACGTTATTCTTGGCGATCTGAATGTCAACACCATTTGGAAGACTGATGGGTAAATTACCTACTCGTGACACGATGTTATTATTTAATTATGAATTTTAATTCGATTCTCCTTGACTAGTATACGTAACAGAGGCACTCTCCCCCCAATTTTTGCTTGCGGGCTTCTTTGTCTGTCATCAATCCATGAGATGTAGAGATAATGGCTACACCAAGTCCGTTGATAATTCGTGGCAATTCATCTGATCCGGCGAACATGCGAAGACCTGGTCTGCTTAAGCGTCCCAGTTCCCTGATCACTGGCAGTTTCGTTTCAGCATCGTATTTTATTGCGATGTTGATAACGGCTTCTTTTCCTTCACCTTCAAAATTGTATTTGAGGATATAACCCTGATCATACAGGATCTCGGTTATTTTCCTTTTCAATTTTGAGCCCGGAATACTTACTACCCTATGGCGTGCCTGTTGCGCGTTGCGAAGGCGGGTGAGATAGTCTGCGATTGGATCTGTAATGGCCATGAATATTCAATAAATAGATTAATAAATTCTTTTTGTTTCTGATTACCAGCTTGCCTTTGTAACACCTGGTAACTTGCCTGCAAGGGCCATGTCTCTAAACATGTTTCTGCACAAGCCAAATCTCCTCATGTATCCTTTCGGCCGACCTGTCAGCTGGCAGCGGTTGTGAAGACGTTTTCTGGATGAGTTGCGTGGCAACTTGTCCAGTTCATCCCACTTACCTTCTTCCTTGAGTTGTTTTCTCAATGTAGCATACTTTGCTACGAGTCTTTGTCTCTTGACCTCTCTTGCTATAAGTGATTTCCTTGCCATACGGACTCCTTAGTTTTTATTCTGATTTTTAAACGGCATGCCCATTTCCTTGAGCAATGCAAATGCCTCAGCATCGGTCTGTGCAGTGGTGACGAACGTGATGTCCATACCATTGATCTTGGTGATCTTGTCGAGGTCAATCTCCGGGAAGATGATCTGTTCAGTTACACCCATGGAATAGTTGCCTCTTCCATCAAAACTTTTATCGCTTATTCCCTGGAAGTCACGCACCCGGGGAAGGGTTACTGTGATCAGTCGATCCAGAAATTCATACATTCTTTCTTTGCGAAGCGTAACGCGTACACCGATCGGCATTCCTTCTCTCAACTTAAAGTTAGAGATGGAAGTCTTAGCAATAGTAGGAACAGCTTTCTGTCCTGCGATAGTGGTTAATTCCACCTGGTAGACATCCACCAGTTTCTTATCCTGTGTTGCCTGACCGATCCCCTGGTTTAATGAAATCTTCACCAGGCGAGGAATCTGCATTTTGGATGAATATCCGAATTGCTCCATCAGTTTGGGAGCTACTACGGTATCATAATATTGTTTGAATCTAGGTTCGTAGCTCATTACGTAATGATTTCACCGGATTGTTTAGAAAAACGCACGCTTTTGCCGTCGACAATTTTACGTCCTACCCGTACCGGGTTTCCGGATTTAGGGTCTAACAGCATTACGTTTGATACATGGATGGGAGCGGGAATTTCCACGATCCCTCCGGGTGTGTTTTGGGTAGGTTTGCGGTGCTTCTTCACGATATTCACTTCCTCAACGATCACGCGCTGTCTGTCATGAAATACTTCCATGACATTTCCTTTTTTCCCTTTATCGGCACCTGCCACGACCATCACCATATCCCCTTTCCTGATGAAAGGTTTTCCTTTGACGGGTGTGTTATTTGTTTTTTTTGTGCTCATCGCTATTTACGTATTGCAAATCTTCTTTCTGATCAAAGTACTTCAGGCGCCAACGATACGATCCTCATATAATCGCGCTCTCTCAATTCTCTCGCTACCGGGCCGAAGATGCGTGTGCCTCTTGGTTCGTCAGCTGCATTTAACAGGACCACTGCGTTGTCATCGAAACGGATGTAAGAACCGTCCTTACGACGAATTTCTTTTTTGGTCCGTACCACGACTGCTTTGGAAACGAGACCTTTTTTTAAGCCTCCTGGTGCTGCGTCTTTAACAGATACTACGATCTTGTCACCGACGGAAGCATACCTTCTGTGAGACCCTCCCAGTACGCGGATACAGAGTACTTGTTTAGCACCACTGTTATCTGCCACATTGAGTCTTGATTCCTGCTGTATCATGATGTATATTAATGTGTATTAAATTCTTGCTTGTATTATTTCGCTTTTTCAATAACCTCCACGAGGCGCCATCTTTTTGTTGCGCTCAGTGGGCGTGATTCCACGATCCGCACGAGGTCACCAATACCACATGTATTCAGGTCGTCGTGTGCATGGAATTTTTTGCTCCGCTTCACGAATTTGCCATAGATCGGGTGGCGTAATTTACGTTCCACTACTACCGTGATCGTCTTATCGCTTTTGTTACTGGCGACAACACCTACACGTTGTTTTTTGAGTTTTACTTCTGTTGCTTCCATGACCTCGTTAGTCTTTTTTACGACGTTGTCTGATTTTTGATCTTTTTGCACTTTGTTCCGGAGTCATTGCAGCTACTTCGCGGCGACGGATCTCAGTATTGATACGTGCGATATCCTTTTTTGTATTTCTAAGAGTTACAGGATTGTCCAAACCTTTGATTGTGTGATCAAAGCTCAGTTTCTGATATTGGGTATTGATCTGTGTCAATTCCGCGGCCAGATCCCCGTCTGACATTTCCCCTAACTCGATGTATTTTTTGGTCGGCATGATTGCTCGTGATTAAAGTTCGCTGTAATCGTGTCTCTGGACAGTCCTTGTCTGTATTGGTAATTTCTGCGCTGCCAGGGCAAGTGCTTCGTGAGCTACCTGGGCGGATACGCCGTCCAGTTCGAACATGATACGTCCGGGCTGTACGAGTGCTACCCAATGATCATGAGCTCCCTTTCCTTTACCCATACGCACTTCCTGTGGCTTTTTCGTTACTGGCTTGTCCGGAAAAATCCGGATCCAAACAGCTCCTTCCCTTTTCATATGGCGGGTCATCGCGATACGTGCAGATTCGATCTGACGGCTCGTAATCCGGCCATTCTCAAGGGCTTTGAGTCCGAAACTTCCAAAAGAAATATCACTTCCTTTCCAGGCAATACCCCGGTTCCTACCCTTTTGCTGCTTTCTGTATGTAGTACGCTTTGGTTGTAACATGATCTGTTTTTTACCCTATTTGGCTACTTTTTGAAAAAGTTGGGCAAAGGTACGATTTTCGCCCACTTTTTTTCTTTGAATTTAACTTCTATTTTTTACGGGGTCCGCCGGGTCCGCCGCCACGGTTACCACCGGGTGCGCCGCCGCGATTTCCGCCGGGTGCGCCACCGCGGTTACCACCAGGAGCACCGCCACGGTTACCACCTGGCCCACCGCCGCGATTACCGCCACGGTCACGACCTCCACCTGGTCCTCGGCTGTCTCTGTCGCCGGCTGGTCTGTCACGGAATTCTCCGCCTTCACGACCATACCCAGCTCCACGCTCATTACCTCTTGTACGTGTGCGTGAACCCTGATCAGCACCGGCATTGAGCGTTAATTCTCTCTTGCCGTATACTTCACCTTTGCAAATCCAGGTCTTGATCCCGATTTTACCATATACAGTCTGTGCTTCGCGCAACGAGTAATCGATGTCAGCACGGAATGTGTGTAATGGAGTTCTTCCATCCTTGTATTCTTCTGATCGAGCCATTTCAGCTCCGTTGAGACGGCCACTGATCCTGACCTTGATCCCTTCTGCTCCGGAACGCATGGTTGACTGAATCGCCATTTTGATGGCACGACGATAATTGATACGTGCTTCAATTTGTTTAGCGATGGATTCAGCTACGATGTTTGCATCCAGTTCAGGTTTACGGATCTCCATGATGTTGATCTGCACATCCATTTTGGTGAGCTTCTTAAGCTCCTCACGGATACGATCAACCTCCTGGCCACCTTTACCAATGATGATGCCCGGCCTTGATGTCTGGATGGTAACAGTTACCCTCTTTAGTGTACGTTCGATCACCATGTGAGCGACACCGCCTTTTTCGATCCTAGCGTTGAGGTAATTCCGGATCCTTTCATCCTGTATTACTTTCTCTGCATAGTCTCCTCCTCCATACCAATTAGACTCCCATCCACGGATGATACCAAGCCTATTGCCGATCGGATTTGTTTTTTGACCCATTAGATTTTTATATTATGAATCTATTGATTGATACTTCTTACTTATTCTTCTTCATCTTCTGCGGTGAGTTCACCAGCGAAGGGTATTTTATTTTCTACGACAACCGTGACGTGATTGCTGTGCTTACGTATTCTGTGGGCACGTCCCTGTGGTGCTGCACTGATCCTTTTGAGGTGACCGGCATCATCTACCATAAGTGTTTTGATACGCAGGTCGAGTTCATCAACATTCTGGGCGCCTTCTGTTTTGTTTTCCCAGTTGTTCACTGCGGATAACAGAAGTTTTTCCAGCCATCCTGCGGCTTCTTTATTTGTGTATCTCAGGATATTGACTGCATCCTCTACTTTCTTTCCTCGTACGAGGTCAGCTACAAGTCTCATCTTGCGAGCAGAGAGTGGGCAGTTTCTGAGTTTGGCAACAGCTTCCATTGTGTTTACTTTTTATGGACTTATGGTTGTTATTATTTCCTGTTTCCGGCGTGTCCACGGTAGGTTCTTGTCGGCGAAAATTCACCGAGTTTGTGACCTACCATGTTTTCTGTTACGAACACAGGGATAAATGTTTTTCCGTTGTGCACGGCGATCGTGTGACCTACCATATCGGGTACGATCATCGATGCGCGTGACCAGGTCTTGATTACTGATTTACGGCTGGCTGAATTGGCTTTTTCGATTTTCGCCATCAGCTTGTTGAATACGTACGGACCTTTTTTAACTGATCTTGCCATGATACCTGATTAGTGCTTAGGATTTATTTTTTGATTTACGACGAGAGATGATCAGCTTACTGGATTTCCGTGGGTTACGGGTTTTCTGACCTTTCGCCATGATACCTGTCCTGGAGGTAGGGTGACCACCTGATGCTTTACCCTCACCACCACCCATGGGGTGATCGACAGGGTTCATTGCGACCCCTCTGACTCTTGGACGACGACCTGTCCAACGTTTTGCACCTGCTTTTCCAAACACCGTGAGGGCATGGTCAGGATTTGATACACTTCCAATCGTCGCTTTGCATGTAAGTAATACTCTTCGTACTTCGCCTGAAGGCAGTTTGATAACAGCGTATTGAGCTTCACGGCCCATCATCGTAGCTGATGAACCTGCGCTTCTCACGATGGATCCACCCTGGCCGGGACGTAATTCTACGTTGTGGATCATCGAACCGAGAGGCACATCTTTAAGGAACATCGCATGTCCGAGATCAGGGGTTGCCTGGCTACCGGATAAAACCGTAGCATCAACCTTCAATCCATGTGGTGCGATGATATATCTCTTTTCACCGTCTGAATATTCGATAAGAGCGATGAAGGCAGTTCGGTTTGGATCGTATTCAATTGATAATACTTTACCTGCTACATTTTCTTTGTCGCGTTTCCAGTCGATAACACGGTAACGTTTTTTATGCCCACCCCCACGGTGAGGAACAGTTGTCCTACCGGAACCATTACGTCCACCACTCTTTTTGATGGGCTCGAGTAATGACTTCTCAGGTTTGTTGGTCGTCACTTCATCGTAGGTATTCCCTACTCTGAAGCGAGTGCCCGGACTGATGGGTTTAAATTTTCTTACGGCCATGATGTATGATTCTAAATGGTCTTACGAATGTGTTTTAAATATCTCCGAAGAAATCAATTGTTTCACCTGAAGCCAATGTGACTACAGCTTTTTTGTAGGAAGGTCTGCGTCCATGCAATACACCTTTTTTCGTGTTGCGTGATTTCCGTTTGCCGGCGATCACCATGGTGTTGACTGCTTCTACGTTGACCGTGTACAAAGCTTCTACCGCTTTGCGGATCTCAATTTTATTAGCGGTCTTTTCCACGATAAAACTGTATTGGCTCTTGCTTTCTGACAAGGTGTCTGCCTTCTCAGTGATCAGGGGCTTTACGAGGATGGTCTTATAACTCATGACTTAATTCGCTTTAATGATGATCAGCTGATTAGTGCTTTAATGATTTTGTGATTAACTCAACAGACTGTTCTGACAACACAAGTTTTTGTGAACGGAGGATATCATACGTGTTGAGATCCTGTGCTCTTACGAGACGAGTGTTCTGGAGATTGCGTCCGGAGAGATAGAGATTTGTATTAGCCTCAGAAGTAACGAAGAGTGATTTGTTGGTATCAATCTGCAGATTCTTCAGGACTGCAACAAAATCTTTAGTGCGAGGCTGCTGCATGCTGATCTCTTCGACAATGATGAGATTGCCTGCAGATGCTTTCGCAGAAAGTGCGGAGCGGCGTGCAAGTAATTTCACTTTCTTATTCACTTTCAGATCGTATTCATGCGGACGCGGACCGAATGCACGACCCCCACCTTTGAACATTGGATTCTTCAATGAACCTGCGCGGGCGCCACCTGTACCTTTCTGTTTTTTAAACTTCTTGGTCGTACGATGAACTTCCCACCTTTCCTTGGTCTTGTGTGTACCCTGACGCTGATTTGCCAGATATGCTTTTACAGCAAGATATACTACGTGCTCGTTTGGTTTGATTCCAAACACGTCATCAGCCAGGTCGATACTTCGTCCTGTTTTTTCTCCTTTAGAATTTAATACATCTATAGTCATGGCTGATTATTTTTCAATGATGATAAATGAACCGTTGTGCCCGGGGATGGCCCCTTTGATCAGGATCAGGTTTTGATCCGGGATCAGCTTGGCTACTCTCAGGTTACGAATTTTTACTCTTTCAGCTCCCATGTGACCTGCCATACGAAGACCTTTCACAACCTTGGATGGATAGGAAGATGCTCCGATAGAACCTGGGGCTCTCAACCTGTTGTGCTGACCGTGAGATGCCTGCATAATACCGGCGAAGTGGTGTCTTTTTACTACCCCCTGAAAACCTTTTCCTTTGCTTGTGCCGATGGCAGAAACTTTTTCTCCTTCTGTAAAGAGCTCATCGATCGTGACGAGATCCCCGAGATTTTTAGAGATTTCAAAATTTCTGAATTCCGCTATTTTCCGTTTGGGTGCAGTCTTTGCTTTTTCAAAATGGCCCTGCATGGACTGTGGCGTATTCTTCACTTTCGCTTCCCCGTAAGCAAGCTGTAGTGCATCATAGCCATCTGAGTCCTGTGTCTTTACCTGGGTAACGACATTCGGTTGTGCATGCACGACCGTACACGCAATGGACTTGCCATTCTGGTCAAATATGCTGGTCATGCCGACCTTGGTGCCTATTATTCCTTTCACCGTTAGATGATTTGATTGTAAAAATTTACTTCAAACTATATTGTACCATACCTCACGCCGAGGGCATGAAGTATTTTATTCAATCGATTTTGTTCGGAAGTATTACACCTCGAACAGTACCTGTCTTAGAGCCTAGGCTGCTAAGATTTACTGGTAATAACTATGGGTTATTACCTTACGTTAGTTTGACCTGGATATCCACACCACTGGGGAGTTCGAGCTTGGAAAGCGCGTCTACCGTCTTGGGGGTAGGTGTGTAAATCTCGATCAAACGTTTGTGTGTACGCAACTGGAACTGCTCTCGAGATTTCTTATTTACGTGCGGCGAGCGCAAGACGGTAAATATTTCTTTCTCGGTGGGCAGCGGAATCGGACCGGTAACTACGGCCCCACTATTGCGAACAGTTTTCACGATTTTCTCCGTTGACTTGTCGACCAGGTTGTGGTCATACGAGCGAAGTTTAATCCTAATTTTCTGATTCATTTCCCGACCAAAAAAATTGTGTTATTTATATGATTACCCACTTTTGGGCTTTACTGTTTATACTTTAACTGTACCCTTTGCTTTTTCAATCACATCTTCTGCGATGTTCTTAGGCACCGGTGCATAGTGACTGAATTCCATCGTGCTGCTTGCACGGCCTGATGTAATGGTACGCAATTGAGTCACATAACCAAACATTTCTGCCAACGGCACTTCTGCCTGAACAGCAATAGCACCTGAGCGTGAGTCCTGACCTTTTGGTAGTCCACGGCGACGGTTAAGGTCACCGATCACCGGACCGACGTAATCGTCCGGAGTGACAACTTCAAGTTTCATGATCGGCTCCAGCAGAACAGGTTTTGCTTTTTTAGCAGCTTCCCTGAACCCTTCCTTTGCACAAAGTTCGAATGCGATAGGTTTGGAGTCGACCGCGTGAGTCTGTCCATCGTACACTCTTACCTTCATACTATCAATCGTATATCCGGCGAGAATACCATTGTCCATCATGGCATTGAACCCTTTGACGATGGATGGGAAAAATTCTTTTGGAATAGATCCTCCAAAGATGCCATTGACAAACTGAAGTCTTGTTTTACCGCTTTTGAAGTCATCGCTTTCCAGAAACTCCTCATCTGCCGGACCTAGTTCGAAAGACATTTGGGCGAAGAGACCGGAACCACCTGATTGTTTTTTCAACCTCTCGGTATGATCAACACTGGCAGTCAATGCTTCTTTATAATTTACCTGAGGCTGGCCTTCATTACACTCGACCTTAAACTCACGGCGTAAACGATCTACTATAATTTCAAGGTGAAGCTCACCCATTCCACTGATGATAGTCTGGTTGGTGTCTTCATCGTACTTCACGCGAAAGGTTGGATCCTCTTCAGCCAGTTTGGCAAGAGCCATGCCTAATTTATCCAGATCCTTCTGAGTTTTTGGTTCTACCGCGATACCGATAACCGGATCCGGGAAAACCATACTTTCCAGAATGATTGGTTTTGCTTCATCGCAAAGAGTATCTCCAGTGCGGATGTCCTTAAAACCAACACCTGCTGCGATGTCACCAGCTTCAACCCGGTCTATTGGGTTTTGCTTGTTTGCATGCATTTTATACAGACGTGAGATACGCTCTTTATTACCTGAACGGGTATTCAATACATAAGAACCCGAGTCCAGTGCGCCAGAATACACACGCATGAATGCCAATCGACCTACGAATGGGTCAGTTGCAATTTTGAACGCAAGTGCAGCGAATGGTTCAGTCACACTTGGTTTGCGTAATTCTTCCTGATCAGTTTTAGGATTTATTCCTCTAATGCCTTCGATATCAACAGGGCTTGGAAGGAATGCACACACTGCATCCAATACCGCCTGAACGCCTTTATTCTTGAAAGCTGAACCGCACATCATGGGTACAAACTTCATATCGCAAACAGCCTGGCGGATGGCAACCCTCATTTCGTCAGCAGAAATAGACTCAGGATCTTCGAAGAATTTCTCCATCAGTGTGTCGTCATATTCTGCGACAGCTTCGAGCAATTTACCTCTCCATTCCATCACCACATCCTTCAGGTCATCCGGAATCGGAATTTCCACGAAAGTCATACCCATATCATCTTCGTTCCAAACCATGGCTTTGCCAGTGATCAGGTCGACGACACCTTTAAATCTCTCTTCTTCGCCAATAGGCACCTGAAGTGGAATTGCTTTAGAGCCGAGTTTGGTTTCGACATCTTTAACCACTTCAAAGAAATTAGCCCCTGACCGGTCCATCTTATTGACGAATCCGATACGAGGCACTTTATAATTATCAGCGAGACGCCAGTTGGTCTCTGACTGAGGTTCTACACCTGAAACAGCGCAGAATAAAAACACCAAACCATCGAGTACGCGAAGTGAACGATTTACTTCAACAGTAAAATCCACGTGTCCCGGAGTGTCGATGATATTGAGTGCATACTCATTATCTTTCCATTCCCATTGAGCGGCGGTTGCGGCACTGGTGATCGTGATGCCACGCTCCTGCTCCTGCTCCATCCAGTCCATGGTGGCAGCGCCATCATGAACCTCACCGATCTTGTGAGAAATACCTGTATAATATAATACACGCTCTGTCGTCGTGGTCTTGCCAGCGTCGATGTGGGCAGCGATGCCAATGTTACGTGTATATCTAAGGTCTTTAGCCATTGTGATCCTCTAAAATATATTGTGTGTTATGCTTATTTAAAATGTGCGAAAGCGCGGTTGGCTTCTGCCATTTTGTGAGTGTCTTCTTTTCTCTTGACAGCGGAACCTTCCCCTTTACTGGCTGCTAAAATTTCAGCGGCGAGTTTTTCTGCCATTCCTTTACCATTACGTTCACGTGCAAAACGGATTAGCCATTTCATACCGATGGCGACTTTGCGCTTAGGGTTGATTTCGGTAGGGATCTGGAAAGTAGCACCTCCGATACGGCGGCTGCGTACTTCAACAGATGGTGTGGCGTTTTCCAGGGCTTTGCCAAAAAGTTCATGTGGATTCAGTCCTGCTGCTTTTTCGCTGATCAGGTCCATAGCATTGTAGAAGATCTCATACGCGATGCTCTTCTTACCCTGCCACATCATGTTATTGATAAAGCGTGAAACGACCGGATCCCCATATCTTGGGTCTGGCTGGAGAATTCTCAGTTTTGGTTTTCTTTTCCTCATCGCTGAATACTGCTATTATTTCTTCGGTCTTTTAGTACCGTATTTTGATCTTGATTTAAGCCTGTTGTTAACACCAGCGGTGTCAAGAGCGCCACGAACAATTGTGTAACGCACACCCGGTAGGTCCTTTACCCTTCCTCCACGAAGGAGGACGATGGAGTGTTCCTGGAGGTTGTGACCCTCTCCCGGAATGTAAGCAATCACTTCAAGGCTATTGGTTAACCTCACCTTGGCCACCTTACGGAGGGCAGAGTTTGGCTTTTTTGGCGTTGTGGTATACACACGCGTGCACACGCCCCGTTTCTGGGGACATGAATCCAACGCACGAGCTTTACTCTTATAAACTACCTGCTCGCGACCTTTCCTAACTAACTGATTTATAGTAGGCATACGTAAATTTTACACTGATTTTAGGTGCCTTTTTCAAAAGCGAATGCAAAGATATGAATAAATGATTGGATGAAAGGTATACCCCTGAGTAATTTCTTGAGGTTGAATGTATTGCTGCCTTGTAGGGAAATCGGAGTGCAACATATGGAAGAAGAAAAAGGCTAAGATGAGACAAGGTAAACGGCAAAAACTGCTGAGTTTTGAGGAAAAACTGAGTCTCAAGCAAAGGAATAAGCTCCTTGACTATACAATTGATGGTGATGGCTACCATATTTGTATTATATAAAAGCAAATATGTTTAGGAGGTTATTAACATCTGGAAGGTTCGGGTCGGTCGTTTGGATTTTTTGAATCTTTGACAGAAATACTCTTTGAATGGCAACTATAATACGTAAAGCAACTGAGGATGATATTCCGGAGATCCACGAGTTGGTCCGGGAACTGGCGGAATATGAGCGTGGGTTGCATAAGGTCACTACTACACCTGAGTCATATCTAAAGGATTTTAAGAAAAAAGTCTTTGATGCATTTGTCGCCGATAATGACGGGGAGGTAGTGGGTATGGCACTTTATTTCCTGGTATTTAGTACGTGGAGAGGGCGTATGCTTTACCTGGAGGATTTCGTGGTCAGGGAGTCCGCGCGGCGCTCAGGTATTGGAGCAATGCTTTTTAATGCATTTATGGATGAAGCCAAAAAACAGGAAGTGGCCCTGGTGAAGTGGCAGGTACTCGAATGGAATGAACCCGCAATCAATTTTTATAAAAAGTACGACACGGATTTTGATGCTGAATGGTTGGATTGTAAAATCTACCTGAAATAATCCGTAGTGGGAAGTGACTTCTATTTCTATTTAGCCGCTATGTGCTCCCTGGATACCATCTCACT
>JBBREG010000054.1:0-16365 GCA_038203125.1 Chitinophagales bacterium | reverse complement strand
TACTGCTATCAAAAATACTATGTGGATAACCATCTGGGGCCATTGACAATCAGGTCGTTATCCTCTAGTGGCACTACTAGTAGTGCCACTAGCCTTATGGGATCTATCAGGAGTCTGCTTCCAGAGGCTTAAAGTCCTGTTAACAGCTTCTATCCATGTAAGGAAAGTTATAGTTTTGTGGTTTAGCATTTCTTACAACTGAAATTATGAGCATGTCAAGATTTTTCCTGTTTGTTTTCCTCTGCGGCATGGCCTTCCAGGCTTGTTCGCAAACTCCTAATACGAATACTACAACTACTACTGCCAAGACGGTGACCCCGGCTGCAACGCCAGCGGCACAACCCCAACCTGCTACATACGCTTCCGCTAAAGCCGGATGGCTCGTAGATCTGGATGAAGCATACGCAATCTCTCAAAAAGAAGGGAAACCAATTATGGCCAATTTCACCGGTAGCGACTGGTGTGGCTGGTGCAAGAAGCTGGATGCGGATGTATTTACAAAACCTGAATTCCAGGAATGGGCCAAAAAGAATGTCGTATTACTTGAACTGGACTTTCCACGCAGATTTCAAATACCTGAGAAAAACCGTAACCAAAATGCAGGAATGCAACAGGCACTACGGGTTACGGGATACCCGACCGTTTGGGTGCTGGACCTTACCAAGGATGAAACCACGAATCAGTACAAAGTAAATGGACTGGGTAAGACCGGGTACACTCCTACTGCTGCTCAGTTTATCGCGACGGTGGATCAATTTATGGGTAAGTAGAAATAAATCCTGGTTATTTAACCGGACAGCAGTTGTTTTTACAACCGCAATAAAAAAAGACAGCAGGATATTCTGCTGTCTTTTTTTGTTTCCTCATGACTGTGAAATCCCAATATAAAACACGTGGCACTAGTTATCAAACACATCTTGCAGCACAAATGCGTAAACTCCGGACTGTAGGGATTTTAGGCTTCATCATGGATGTTAAGGATGAAAGAAACGGTTGTGTCAAATAGAAAGCAATAGTATAACGACTTCATAACACGAAGATTAAATCATCTATCCGTACGTTAGATCTAACAGTCTTCAAAGTGATAAAAGTATTTTGATGAAATTTATTGATCGGACATTTAATGTCCTCTTGCTAACTACACTGCTGATGGTTTCGATTTCGTGCCATGGTCAGCGCATAGCAGCAAATGTTCACGATACTTCTTCCCATGATTCAAAAAAAATGGTTGGAGATACTGTTGACGACCTGGCCAGCATCTCATGCTTGTGATGCAGGACAGCAGGGGAGTTTATTGGTTCGGTAGCTGGGGAGAAGGAGTGTATCAATATGATGGAAAGAACATCATCAGGTATTGCCTGGGAGATCCGTTGTGCCATGATAGCATTGTGCAGATACAGGAAGATAAATTAGGAAATTTGTATTTCAATACCCGTGGTGGTATAACTAAATATGATGGTCAAACATTTACTTCGTTGCGGGTAGGGGATTATTTAAAAAATGAATGGAGATTATCACCGGATGATATGTGGTTCAAGGGTGCACAGGATTCTGGTTGTGTGTACCGCTATGATGGGACTACACTGCACAGGTTGACATTTCCGAAAACGATTGCCGGAGAAACGCATATTGCAAATTTTCCGCGGTCAGCATTTCCGAATATGAAGTTCAATCCGTATGATGTGTACACAATTTATGAGGACACAAAAAGCAATTTGTGGTTTGGTACCGGCACGCTGGGAGCCTGTCGGTATGATGGTAACACCTTCTCGTGGATCTCACCACCTGAATGCGGCCATGCTGAATTAAATTTTGGGATCCGTTCCATTCTTGAGGACAGGGATGGGAAATTCTGGTTTAGCAAATCCATGTACCGGTATGATTTTTATTCGGATGATGTCAGGAATGAAAATGTGAATTGGTATAAAAGAGAAAGTGGAATTGGTCATCCTGATGCACACGATGAGGAGGATTTTATTTATTTCTTATCCAGTGTATTGAATCGAAATGGTGACATGTGGATGGCGTTGTATCGGGGAGGTGTCTATAAATACGATGGGAAAAATCTGACGCATTATCCTGTGAGGGACGGGGGTAAGGAAATTAATGTCTTCTCCATAATTGAAGACCAGGAAGGTGTTTTATGGTTAGGCACACATGAAGCGGGTGTTTATAAATTTAATGGGAATGAGTTTGTGCGTTTCCTGCCTGACCACAAGTCGGAATGATAAAGACAATGCCATTACAACAATTTTGCAATCTGCAGGAAGGTGCATTTTATTCAACCTGGCATAGAGAAATCCTTGTGATGTCCACGCGTTGTTTCAAAAGCGCACAGGAATCCCAATAATGCCCTATGGTCATTGATTCCAATGAGCCCCTTTCGGAATTAAAGGTCGTAGATTTCGCATTCATAAACTTCTATGCGATCTATTTCCTTCCTGGTCATCCTTGTTTCCTTCCTTTCCGCAGTGATACCACTTTGCGTTAGCGCACAGGAGAGGATCACGCAGGGACCTACGGTGGAACTCAAGATTGAAGAACTCGGTGTAGCTCAGGGCCTCTCACAAGGCATGATCCACGGCTTGGATGTGGATCTCAAGGGATATCTGTGGATCGGCACCAAGGATGGTCTCAACCGCTATGATGGAAACCATTTCCATGTGTTCCGCCATGATCCGCAAGACACCAATAGCATTGCATCCAACTATATCCGCAGTTTACATATCGATGACAGAGGATTGATCTGGGTGGGTACAAATGCTTCCGGTCTCGATCTGTACGATCCCACTCAGATGAGGTTTATTCATTTTGGCAACACGATGAATCCAGCCTCTCCTTCCATGATCCAAAGTGTCGCGCGAATATTTAGTGATCCATCTGGTAGGGTCCTCATCTGGGACGGCACAGGAGACCACTGTGAGATCCTGGTGCCCATCCCGGGAGCAGATCCCATGAGCATCAACTCTTGGAAGCTTCAATCCCTCGATGATCTGTATCAACTTCCTAAGGGTATCCCAATCTTAATGATATACAACATGACGGGGTTCGGCGCAGATGGCGCATTAATATTTGGTCATCAGGGAAATCTATATGGGCTGTACCCTGATCATGTGAAAGTAATGACGAAGGATGTAAAGAAAATATACACCCCATCCGGGATAGTTGAAAATTTATCCTCCTCTCATTATTTCCTCGATACCCGTCATCATTTATATTCCATTTCTTTATCAGATAGATTAGTGTATAAATGGGATATGCAGGCAGATTCATTTCAGTCATTGCTGCAACTGCCGCAGGATTACCCCACAGATTCATATCGTTTTTTTGTAGA
Organism: Chitinophagales bacterium; assembly: GCA_038203125.1. Classification (GTDB taxonomy): domain Bacteria; phylum Bacteroidota; class Bacteroidia; order Chitinophagales; family Saprospiraceae; genus Opimibacter. The sequence continues at coordinate 13,031 of JBBREG010000054.1, read as the reverse complement.
CCATCGCAATCGTATCTGGAGCAACGGATCAGCTATTCCTTTATACCGTATTGATACGCAACAAAGGATGTGCCAGCGTACAGAGGTCACCCGCTACCTTTATGCAGGAACAAGCGCACATGATTTTTCTATTGTGTGTGAAGATCACCAGCACAACCTTTGGGCTTCCACAGGAGGAAATGGAATAATCAAGATCACTTCCCGTAATGACCAGTTCAACCGTAAGTTTTTCTCATCAGAAAAATATCTCATTAATCGGATTGTTAAAAATGGTTTTAGCTTCCGCGTTGACGACACCTTCAGCAGCACACAGAGTAAGACATTAGAAGACCGATTGATATCATTAGGCATTAGACTGATCTCCCCATTCGCTGAGGATTCCAAGCATAGACTTTACTGTGTGGCACTTGATGAAAGACGGCCACAACATTTTCTGATTCAGATCAACCCCGGTGACTTTACATTTTCGAAAACACCGATTGACATATGTATGCGTCCTGTGGATGAAGCCTCAATATCCATTATGTTCGACCGGGATGACGAATTGTGGATAGCGACGGAATGTATAGATCGAACAGCCACCCTGATGCGACTTGATGACCTGCCAGATGAGAAGGATATTTTTGATTTTCCCCTGGAGGTCATACGGAATGAACATGCATTCGTCACAGACTGGTATGTGGATGCAGCCAATATTTTTTGGATTGGTACCAAGCAGGGATTGTTCCGGTTTAATCCCAATACGAAGGAATGGAAACATTTTCGTGTTGATCATTCTCAGGCTAATGCCTTGTCACATAACCATATTCTTTCGATCTGTCCAGATCCTGCAACACCGGACAAATATTTGTGGATCGGTACGGATGGCGGAGGTCTCAATAAAATGGATATTAGAAGCGAAACCTTTAGTCATTATACAACGAAAGATGGATTGCCCAATAATGTAATCTATGCGGTCCAAAGTGATGCGCATAACAACTTATGGTTAAGCACGAATCTTGGTCTTAGCCGATTTGACCCGGTTACCGCAGATGTTTGGTCATTCACAGTTGATGACGGCTTGCCTGGAAATGAATACAACAGAAGGGAATATGGGAAAGCCAATGATGGCCGCTTATATTTTGGTGGCGTTGAAGGTGTTACCAGCTTTGATCCTGAAGTATTTTATATTTCTTCTGATCCTTCGCCCATTGTGATCAATCGATTGAAGCTTTCCAATAAAGAAATCAGTTACACAACGTTGACCAAAGGTGATGCCGGTCAAGACTACCAACTTCCTGCACCTCTGGAACATCTCCAGAAACTTACTTTTCCATACACCGAACGAATGATCACCCTTGGGTTTTCATTACTCGATTTCACCAATCCCGCAGGTAATAAATACAAGTATAAACTGGAAGGATTTAATAATGAATGGATTGATGCCGGTGAAATAAACGAAGCTGTTTTTACAAATCTCAATCCGGGTAGTTATACATTTTTAGTCTCTGGGCGCAATAGCAATAATGTATGGTCAGACCCTGCGAAGTTGCAATTGATCATTCGTTCGCCGTGGTGGGGCACATGGTGGTTCAGGATTTTTGTCCTCGCGATAGTGGCAGGTGGTGTCTACGCATTTTATCGCTACCGGTTGCAGCAGGCCATGAAACTTCAGCATCTGCGAAATCGCATTGCAGCGGATCTGCATGATGAAATTGGAAGTACGCTCAGTAGTATTTCACTGGCAGGCACTGTCATACGTCACAAATTGAAAGCAAATCATCCGGAAGTGGATGGGCTGTTACACAAGATTAATCACAACACGCAGAAGATGATGGAAGCGATGAGCGATATCGTATGGGCGGTGAATACCAAGAATGATCGTTTTGATCAGGTGCTGCATCGCATGAGAGCGTTTGCTGTGGAGATCCTGGAGCCCAATGATATCTCGATTCATTTCGATAGCAGTCCGAATATCACGCACTTGCAACTGGACATGCAACAACGTAAAAATCTGTACCTGATCTTCAAGGAGGTCATACATAATGCTGCCAAGTATGCGCAGTGCCAAAATGTATGGGTCACCCTGGAGCATACACATGGACGTCTGAAGATGGAAGTGAAGGATGATGGGATTGGATTTGATCTGCTGCCTGTGAAAGAACCTGGACGGATTAATCATGATATTGCCATTCAAAAAATGGGCGGTAATGGCATTGTGAACATGTATACGCGGGCTGATGAACTGAAAGGCAAGTTGGAGATGCAATCATCACCTGGGGAGGGGATGATCGTATCGTTGACATTTTTGGTGTAATAGTATCCAGAAGACGATCGCGCAAAGAGGCCATCACATTTTAGCGTCATGATGTCAAATCACGGTTGATGAGGTGCGTCGTGCTGAGCTTGTCGCAGTTTAGCTCGTGGCTGAGGGCAAGGATGTCGAATCATTGAAATCAACGATTGTTAAATTGTAATTAAGTTGTCAATTTTGTCGCATGAAGACCATTAAGATTGCCGTGTTCGATGATAACCTGCCACGTCGTGAATTGCTGCAGATCCTGCTCGATTCGACGGATGGGTTTACCTGCACAGGAGCGTATGAAGATTGTCGGGAGGTCCTGAGTCATATTGCTGGCGATCCACCGGACGTAGTCCTGATGGATATCGACATGCCACATGTCAATGGGATCGAAGGACTTGCCCTCATTAAGCAACATTTTCCCCAGGTGAAGGTCCTCATGCAGACTATTTTTGAAGATGAAGAAAAGATCTTCAATGCCATCGTGGCCGGTGCAGATGGGTATATCCTCAAGAAAGCCGCCCCGCTGAAATTACTTGAAGGCATTCGCGAAGTCATGGAAGGTGGTGCACCTATGACTCCGGTGGTGGCGAAGCAGGTATTACTCCTCTTCAGCAACAAACACAAATTCATTCCCAAAAATGATTTTGACCTCACCCCACGTGAGACTGAAATCCTCACTCTTCTGGTCGAAGGATACAGCTACAAAATGATTGCTGCTAAATGTAATGTCACGTATGCAACGGTCAATTCGCATATCAGCAGCATCTATCACAAGCTACAGGTGTCGTCGGGGACGGAAGCAGTGGCCCTGGCAATTGAGGCAGGAATAGCAGGGAGGAGGAAAGGTTGAGCTCGTGGTCAGGCTTATCTATTTCTTCATCACCACCTTCGAACTTATCCTGCCATTTTGCTCAATCGTGATGACATACAATCCGGCAGCAAAATTTTTCACCGACAAAGTAGTTTGACGCTGACCCTGAATGATATCCGCGTCGTGGATAGCTCTGCCCAAATAATCACGTAATACAATTGCTCCCGCTTCTGAACTATGTTGAATATTTATTTCATCCATACACGGATTTGGAAAAACTGATGTTATCATTTCTGAAGTTGGTGGCGTGACTGAAGTGGTGAGAGCACTGATGCCAACATTGTCAAAACGTACTGTCAGCCATCTCGAACTTACCTGCGCATTTCTGTATCTGATCGCGATATATGCAGTCTCTTGTGTCGCAGGCAGCGGGATCGGATCTAACCTTCGATACGTGGCATCTGCCTGGTACAGGTCACCACGAAAATCCTGCAGCAATGTGACCGAAGATGCATTAGCTGGGTTTTGTGATCCTGTCAGTAAAAAGATACCGATCGTATCATCATCCGCGGGTACACTGAAGCCAGAAAAAAATTGCCGGACAGAATCAAGTGTACCACCAGCAGGTATAGGGAATCCAGGAGATACATACCAGTCATCTGCCAGCACAGCTCCGGTAGAGGGTGCATAATCATGCCCAATATTGGATGTGGGTGAGAACCCACCCACCATGGCAAGGCTCCAGGAAGCAAGTGCATTTTCACCGGTTCTGTAGATCTGCCAGCCAGCCCGTTCAGCAGGTGTGTCAAAGCCGGAATAGTAGGGTAGGTCTGCCTCATCGGAAAGTGAGAAAATTATTATTGGTATTCAACAGAAAGGGACAAGAGATGTTAAAGTTGCACCTTTCAGTTTACAAAAGTTTTTTCATGAGAAGCACCACGTGCAGAGGTAGTAACGGACAATTCCTTGAAGAGTATCACAGCCAGACTGCTGCAGCAATTGCATCAGAGGAAACGCAAGCCACCTATGGCCATACATTGATACCAACGCAATGTCGCGCATGTGGATATTGGCATCTCTCGGCTGAGAACACCCGGAAGACCTGCAGATTATGCACAGACAGCGCTTTGTTCTTTAAAGACCTGTATACCACGAAAGTAGAAGCTCAACAAACAGCAGATTATATTCGGCGGGAAAGAAAAATAAAGTTATATCCATATAAATGTCCTCACACCAGTGGATGGCATTTGACAAAAACAGAACCCGGAAAGAAGAAATAAGGTATTTAAAATAAAAATTATCGCTGAATAACTAAAGAACTCGTACACACAATATCATTTCTACGATCCCGCATCACGATTGTGTAGTGTCCGATGGGTATTTGATCCAGCGAGACACGGCCATCTTTATTATTCCTGACAATGGAGATCCCGCCTGCATCCACAAATTCAATGTCATGGATCGATGCCCCATTTATAATTTCTAAATAATCCGATGCGGGATTCGGATAGAAACTGATTTGATCAGATTCCTCTTCAGTCACAGCGGTTGTCAGCTTACCAACTTTATTATTTTTTGACAAAATCCATTTATCCTGATCAAAAAGAAGTTGGCTGATATTGTTGTTGCCCACGTACATGGCAAACCGTTGATGATCATACGTATGTTGGAATACAGTATCAGCAACTATACCAAACCGAAATGCAGCCACAGGAATCGGCATTTCAAAATAGGAAACAGACGGATGCGATTGAACCTGGTCAACCCACACAATAACTGAGTCCTGCGCCTGCTCCCAATTGAGCGTATAGGATGGATATCCTTCACCATAATACCAATCTGCAAAAAATTCATCCAGCTCAATGCCGGAGACGGCCTCAAAATGATTTTGAAAATCGATGTTTCTGGCGAAGCCATCGTAATGATCCTGAAGATAGTTGCGACAAGCCTCAAAAAAGAGACTATCCCCTACAATCCAGCGCAACATGTGCGCGAGATAAAACCCTTTATTGTACGTAAGCCTGCCATCGAAAATGATATCTAAATTATTTGTGTCCGTTACAAAAACAGAACCTCCGGGTTGACTGGTGATGGAATTGATCTTCGCAGTTTTTACGCCATTCCATTCTGCCGGCCGTAATGCTTCGATCGCCAGGCCTGAGAGATATTCAGCCATACCTTCGCTGAGCCAGATATCCGAAAAAGATCCAAATGTCACCGTGTTGCCAAACCATTGGTGTGCAAGCTCATGTGCAATCACAGTCAGGTTAAAAAATCCCATAAAGCTCATCGTCTGCACTTCCAGCGCTCCGCCGGCGGTATACTGAGCATGTCCATATTTTTCATCACGGAAAGGATACGGTCCAAAATGCTCTTCAAAAAATTGCATCACATCAGGTGTGGATTCAACTTCAGGTACGATGGTTCCCAAATTTTCCGGATAGAGATAATGTACCAACGGCAGATAGCTGCCATTTTGTAACAGCACAGAATCTTCTATTACTGTATAATTTGTAATCGCTACTTGGAGCAGATACGTCGTTGCAATCGGATGTCGGTGATGCCAATGGTGGATCAATTTCCCACTGTCTTCGGTGATGCTGACCAACGCTCCATTACTCGCTACACGCTGACCCGGTGGGGTAGTGACAAAGATGTCGACTGAATCAATCTTGTCTACCAGGTCTCTTTTGCCGGGATACCACAGCATCCCCAGGTCCAGGTCAGTGCTGATGACAGGTATGCCCGCATGCATCTCCTGGCGAAGTATGTCTTCCGATTCAAAGGAAATCGTGACAGTGTCCTTTTCATCGAGATCCAGATTCCTGCCAAGGTTGATGAGGATTATACTGTCATAGCGCAAGTAATCAAGATTTACATTTCCACGACGTATATAATGGATGGGCAGTTCATCAGCATAGTCCACAACAAACCTGTTAAGCTGATCAACCTGACTGGAAAACACATACGTGATCACACCTTCCACTTTGTTAATCGCCGGATCAATTTCAACATGCATTTCCTGGTAGATGACGTCTGTCTCTGCAGCAGCGAAATTTCGCTGACCAGTTTGTGTGACTCCTTTTATGGAGCTGCACATACAGATGGTGTAGAGAATGAAATAGGTAATTCTTTTCACAATAAATGGATTAGATTGAGTCACTAAGTACGCCAATTACACTAATTAATCTGTGTAACCGGTGGCTATTATTTTAATTTTCGAATCACTTCATCAATCACCTCCACAGCATCAGCGTGTAATACAGCATTACCTGAAGTCAGGTTTTGTAATATCTTTTGAGATTCGGTTACGTACACCAGGGCAAAATCCGTATCCTGGGTTGCGATCTCTATCGAATTATCCAGAATATCCGCATACTTGATGGTCTGGCTATCGGCGCTGGTGCTTTTAAGTCGTTCAAGTTCTTTTGCTTTCCGGGACTTTCTATTGAGTCCGGGGAAATCCATTTTTACATACACATCAGTAAGTTCCTCTACCATCCGGATGGTCCGTGATGTCTGCTGTGGATTCAATACAGTCAAAAGAAAATCCTTCATCTCTTCCTTTTGCACGGACGTGTCTTCCAGTACATCATGCAGCAGGGCAGCAGCAAGGATGGTAATATCATTGGTGTATTTCCTGCAGATCTCCATGACACGTATGGGATGGACGATATATCGGTCGGGGGTATACTTGCGTCGCTGATCACCATGAGCCTGATCAGCAAAATATTTAATTCTTTCCAGGATTTCTTCCATCGATCAGAGGTAATGTGGATTTTGGTTCACCAGGTACAAAATAAGGGATGCGGGACGATTTCGCGAAATCAATTTATCGATTTCATCATTTTTGGTGAGTCCATCAATTCCAAATTGAATATCTTACAACGGTAGTTAGCTGAAGGGATCGGGTACTATTACTGATGATGCGTCATCGCTCAATTGATATAATTAGCTGTTGTAATTTGTAAATCCAGCCTGATGTCCAGAAACCTTCTCTTCAGCCTTACCTGCACCTTGCTTTTGAGCGCTTGCTCCTCCACCACCGTCATCATGCCAAGGAATGTTGCTCAGGTACACACCGTACAGAAGCGAACCTCCTGGTCTTTTTTTTGGGGGGCGATCGAAGACAAACGATTTTACAATACGGAATATACCAATTGCCAGGGCAATGGCTTGTCAATGGTCACCGTGAAAACAAATGCAGCATTTGTCATCTTAAATGTGATTTCACTCGGCATCGTCATGCCTATCCGGATTTCTTTTGATTGTGCCAAAGATGCGCCGGTACCTCCTCCGGATAATTGATCTTTCTTTTTTACATACCCTATTTCAAATTTTCGAATGCACATTCAAAATATTTTTTCCCATGCCTGTTTACACAAATTACAAATGGAGCAATCTCCACGAGAATATCAATTTTACGGTTGCACAGTTTTGCGAGATCTGGAATCGTAATCCGGACGGCACGTCACCTACAGGTTTTATTGCAAAATGGAATAGCGGTCTGAATAATATCAAGTCCGTATTACGTACCGCCTTACACACGGGTAAAAAAGTACGGGCGGTTGGATGCGGTTGGTCACTTTCAGATATCCAGCAGTCGACTGATTTCCTGATCAATACCAATGCACTGAATATGATCCAACCCGGTCTTAGCACCAGAAATCTCGAAGCGGGAATCGAGGGCACCCAATATTGCCTGGCACAATGTGGAGCCTCTGTCAAGGAGATCAACACACAGCTGTTTCAAAGCAATCTCGCACTTTCTACTTCTGGAGCCAGCGATGGACAAAGTATTGTGGGCGCCATTTCAACCGGGACACATGGTTCAGCTTTTACCTTCGGAGCTACCTGTGATTTCGTAGAGGCTATGCATATCATCGTTTCCGACACGCTACAGTATTGGATAGAAGGAGATAACAGGATTGTATCCGATGCATTTATCCTTGACTATGCGCCGGGTGCAACACGCATCAATAACAATACCGTGTTAAGTGCAGCGCTGGTGAGCTTTGGAAGCTTTGGGATTATTTATGCGGTACTGATCAAAGCAGAACCCATCTATGCATTGAAACAATGTCAGAAATATATCCCCTGGATGACGATTCAGAATTATGTCAGTGATCCAACTCAGCTTACCAATTTAAACTTGCCTATAGCAAATCCATACCACTTTTCTGTGCTGGTCAATCCGTACAAGCTGGACTCTACGGTTGTCTGTGTTATGGAAAAGGTTCCATATACAAGTCAGATGCCTCCCACGTCGAATTCTACTTTTGGACCCAGCAATGATGTATTGCATGTGATCGGAAAGGTCAGTTCGGTCATTCCGACTACCATTCCCACTATCATGAAATGGCTGGATAAATTGATAAAGAAGCAATACAAAGAATATGAAATCATCAGCATTCCGGGATACACCTTTAAAGATGGCACATCGATAGCAAAAGGAAAAGCCCTAAGTGTGGAGATCGGCATTGATGCCAGTCAGGCACTTATGGCAGCTAATATCATTCTACCGCTTTGTGGAGTGACTCCCTTTCCGGGGATTATCACGTTCAGATATGTCAAAAAGAGTATAGCCCTGTTAGCCTTTACAAAATATCCGATGACCTGTGCCATTGAATTCCCTGCTCCGTTTTCAAAGCAGACAAATCGGTTTTATGCTGCATTATTCAACGCGCTTGATGCGGCGGGAATTGAATATACCCTGCACTGGGGTCAATGCAATAATCTGAATAGTGTCAATGTACGGTCGAAATATGGTGATGTGGCGGTGGATGCCTGGATCGCTTCCCGGCAGACGATCTTACCTACTCATCAATTTCAGCATATGTATTCCAATGATTTTATGCACAGGGTTGGCTTGGATACGTTGAGTGCGGTAGCGGGGCCAATCGTGTAAAAAAAGCATAGAGCATGGGAGCATGGGGCAAGGAGCATGGAGTTTGGGGCAGGGAATAGGAGGTTCCTATGATTTTTGAATGGATGATGATTTTAGAATCGAAAACTTATAAGGTTATGGGTTTATGGGATTATATGGAAAGGGTTTATAAGATTATAGGAGTATGCCCTAATTAGTTTGAAAGTCCTTTACCTATTATTCGAACACGAGAAATTTGCTGACAATTGCCGTCTATTTTTGGTGGGTTCGCTGTCCGGACGACATGAAATTGTTTATGCTGGCTGCGCTTGGGTAAAGCGAGTGTCAGAAGTAGAAGGGAAAGTGAAAATATTTTATAATTCATTGCTTTGACAAAACACAATGACAGGTGCTCACCATGATCCCGGATAGAATGGGGATTACCTGTTGTACAATTCTTGCCTTAATGGGTAGATAATTTTTTAAAAAATGTGTTTACCGAGTCTGCGATGAGCGGAATTGAATCAGGAAAATGGTTAGGTATGGCGGCCGGCAGTTGGCAATATTATCGTCTACTAATCACTGATCAAAATGTTTCCTGTTGCATGAAATAGAGTTCGAGATTGACCTCGGTATCCAATCCTAATCGATGCCGTAAGCGTTGGCGTGTTTTATTAACACTATTGGGTGAAATGCCAAGCAGATTGGCAGCTTCTTTGGAAGGAACCTGGAGTTTACACAGAGCAGCCATTCTCAATTCTGCGCCGGTGATATCCACGGATTTGATGCGCAAGGCATGAAAAAATCCAGGATACACTTTTTCAAATAATGCCTTAAATTTCTCCCAATCTTCCTCCGTAAGGATGGTATGCTGAGTGAGCTCTGAAATGCGCTGGATCTGATCCGCATTCGTTTCTTTATGCAACAGCTGGTGTTTCAGTTTTTCTATTAAACTTGTTTTCGCTACAAGATTTTGTGTAAAATCATTTAGCCGTTGTATCGATTCGGCGGCATCTGCTTCAGCCTTTCGTTGCGATTCCAGGGCGGCATGCTGGTGAATTTTAAATTTCAATTTCTGTCGATTGAACAATAAAAAACCCACGATAATTAATAGCAGGATCAGGACAATGATAAAATTCCGGATGAGGGCGATCTTTTTCTTTTCCTTATGGAGGGTCATGATGGTGTACACATTCGATTGATTCTCCATTCTCATGTTCACCACTTCAGCGCGGCTGTTGTATGCTTCCATTTCCAGGGAATCGTGAAGGATCATATATCGATTCATATAATTCTGCGTGCTGTCAGCATTCCCCAGGGCGGCAAATACCTGGGTGTAGGCTTTGAGTGTGTGTTCCATAAAAGCCGGTGTGTAAATACGTTGCAACAAAGTCCTGGCTTCGTTCAGTTTTTGCAAAGCAGCGTTGGCCTGGCCGTGGTGCAGATCAATGCGGGCCAGCCATTGCAGGGAATTAGCCGCATTATCATATTGGCCTGCCGCAAGACTTTGCTCATAATCAAACCTGAGTAACACAGCAGCCGAATCATATTGACCGAGCTGAAAATATACATCACCAATATTTCCCTTGATCACACCCACCCAAAAATCGCTTTGCTGTTGTTGTGCAATTTTCAATGCACGATCGAACGCTAAAAATGCGGAATCGGCCTTGCCTAATTTCTCATAGGCCAATCCAATCGTATTCAGCGCATTCATCCGGTATAGGATGTTAAGTGTATCACCGGGTGGATTGTTGGGCATGGAGCCTGCCTGGAGGGCATTGCTGGTGGCTCTGATGCTGGCTTCATACTCCCTGGAGTGAAACAACACGTAACCGAGACTATACCAGCCTCCGCCACCTATATGAAACGTGTTTTTACCAGCTTTTTCAGTTAGATCAATTGCAGTCAATGCATGCAGTCCAGCGGATCCTAAATTAAATTGCTGGAGATAGTATGTCGCCAGTGCCTGGTGGAAATCAACCATGAGTTGTTGATCCTCGATTTCATACGCCGCCAGTATTGCTTCTTTCAGTTTGTCATCAGTCCATTTTTGGTCACCACAGGCAAATCCATTTATCTGTAGCTGGAATTGAATTATAATCATTCGAAGCTGATACCGCTTTCCACGAGGACTGTTTTCTGATAACAGCGTAAGGGCATCACATTGCTGCGCAGAATCCAAAGCCAGGATGGATTGGACGACTGACCTGAAGACGGAGGGTGCTATACTTTTCTTTGATGATAATTCCCTGACCCAATTGCTAATGGGTAAGTCCTCTGGCTGCGTGTATACCGGAACCAGGCAGGAAGAAATCAGGAATATAAAAAGGAAAAGAATTCTGGCTAAGCGCATATTCATTTTTTGGCCAATGGCCAAAATACAGAATAACAGCTTCATTTTTTCTCACGGACAGACTACACCAACATGTATGGTTCAACAGATATATGATTTTACTTTTGATTTTCGCCTACGGGAGACAGGCAGATGCTCTCCATTCGTCAGTTGTAGTGTATCGGGGGAAAACCAGCAGTCAATAAACAGGAGATTCACCAGATGGGTATTATGCGTTCGGACAAACATACAATGATCAAGTTTTTTTTCAAACTTGTTTAATCCTTTAGCCACAAATAGGGTGGTTCCATCTGCCAGAAACAATCTGCTGTAATTGCTCAGCGCTTCAATTCGGACCAGAGCATGTAACGATATTACATTGATTCGTCCGGTCGTGGCTACTAATAACCGGGTGTTTAGGAGTCTGGTATCATCCATGATTGAGACCGCAGAATTATGTTTCATGGTATGGTTTTTAAATAGGTTACTTTCAAAAAAAATCTGATTTGGACAAACGAATATCATCCAGGAACATTTACGTGATTTGTGTGTGAAAGATTAATTGGCGAGGCGCGCGCATATCGCCCATGCTCGAAAATATTGGATATCAAAAGGGGAGGTATTGTAAACACTGACCATCCACTTATCATCGGCTATCGGAAAGGTAGCTTCTACCTCAAGCAGGACACTGCCGATCTCATATCCTCCTCCCAGGACAACGGAGCCTGCGGCACACGGACAAAATACAGATGCACCAGATACCGGGGCTACCGGAACATGGTTAGACCATATTCGTTGATATCCGACTTCAAGAGATCCGGCGATATCGACATTGCCGTTTCCTTTGACCCGCATCAATTCGGAACTGGTGGTGGGAGATGTAGCTGCATAAAAAACATGGTCATTAACACTGACGGGTGTCTGATACCTCAAAGAGCCTTCAGCGTTAATACCAAATCCAAAAAATTGATGGTTATCATTTCCAACTTCATACAGCACAATTTTCCTGTTTGTAATCTCATTTGAAAATTGAAGTGCAGCATTCGGTGCCAGAGTTCCAATGCCCAATTTATCCGATATACCCACAGACCCTTCAACATGGAGTTTTTGTACTGGATTACTTGTACCGATGCCCATATTTCCTGACCCTGTAACACGGTATCGCTCCGTTCCATTAGTTGAAAAAGTTAAATGCCCTGTAGGCCCTTTTGCGGACATGCCCAATTGCTGATTGACATTTGACCCTGCTGCATAGATCGATGCAAAGCCTAATCCAATGCCTTGTGAGCCATTGGAATGTCTGATTTCAAAGCCATTCGTATCTAGCCCAATGTCACCTGTTACATACAGCGGCAATTGAGAGGGGTGTGAACCGGTCCGGGCAGCACCAGTATGGATATCCAGACGATTGGACGGAGTCGTCCCGATTCCCACATTTCCATTCCCCCTGATCCGCATCAATTCCTGACTGGTGGTCGATGATGTCGATGCATAAAAAACATGATCGTTGGAGTTTAATGGTGTCTGATATCGTAAAGATCCTTCCCCATTGATTCCAAATCCAAAAAATTGATGTTCATTATTGGCCGCCTCGTAGAGTACAATTTTCCTGTTTTGGATTCCATTTGAAAACTGAAGTGGCGCATTTGGTGATGCATTTCCAATACCCACTCTGCCAAGTCCTGTAATCCGCATCAACTCATGACTGGTGGACGCTGAAGTGGACGCATAAAAG
>JBBREG010000053.1:0-16453 GCA_038203125.1 Chitinophagales bacterium | reverse complement strand
AGGCGGAGGCGAAGGCGAAGGCTGAGGTTCTGTCTCGAAATGGCACCCCGGCGTTTTCGAATAAGATGTTTCGCAGAAACGAAAGGTGAGAAACGCAGGGGTTGGGGGCAGCTGTCGAGATGAGAAACGCAGGGGTTGGGGGCAGCTGTCGGAATGGTAGGCGGAGGCGAAGGCGAAGGCTGAGTTCTGTTTCGAAAAGGCACCCCGGCGTTTTCGAATAAGATGTTTCGCAGAAACGAAAGGTGAGAAACGCAGGGGTCGGGGGCAGCAGTCGGAATGGAGCACAGGATCACGGTAGCAAATAGTGCAATGAGCTCTTCTACCTTTCTACCTTCAGCCTTTCCAGGCAGCGTTGATTGCTGGTTTTTATCTACTTTTAAATCAGCTAATTTTTTCTGACCAGAAACTAATCACCCGCAAATGAGATCGTTTGCCTCTACTCTTATTCTTGCAGCATGCCTAATACCCCAATACGGCATTGCCCAGTTGAATGATTGCGTGAATGCCGCGGTGGTGTGCAATAGTGAAAACCTTGCCTTTAATCCGATTGGCCCGGGTCATGACGACTTTGCAGATCCAAACAATTTCGAAGGTTGTATTACAGCACTGGAGCAAAACTCCGCATGGTATTATTTTGAAATTGATCCGTTAGCTCCCCCAAATCTTGAACTAGGCTTTATCATCAACCCGCTGGGTGGATTTGGAGAAGATTATGATTGGGCTGTATTCGGTCCCAATGTGGATTGTGGCAACCTGGGCTCGCCTATCCGCTGTTCGTCTTCCAGCGCACAATGTGGATTTTGTCCGGAGACAGGTATGGGCATGGGGACTACAGATGTAAGTGAAGGACCAGGCACAGGAGATGGTTTTGTCAGCACGATGATTGTACAACCGGGTCAGGGATTCTACCTGATGATTGATAACTGGATCGGCACCCAGAATGGTTTTATCATGACATGGACGGGAACTGCAGCGGAATACCTCAATTGTTCTGCTAATCCGCCATGTTCGATCACTGCATTTGCAGGAGATGATATCGATGCGTGCGAAGGAGACGATACAGGCTTTGAATTGGATGGAAGCGATTATGGCGGACAGGGAGCGCAAACGTATTCCTGGACCGGAACGAACGGAGGTACAGCCTTTTTAAGTGATCCGGAAATTCAAAATCCAACGGTTACACTACCACCCGGGTTTACCGGCAGCATCGTATACACACTCGTAGTGAATGAAGAAACATGTGAAGGTGTGGATGAAGTTGAAGTAACAGTGCATCCATTGCCCGTCATCAATATTATTGAAGAAGACCCAATGTGTGAAAATGCGCTACCAGAAACGCTCAGCGCCACTCCTCCAGGTGGTAGCTGGGGAGGCAGCGTTACCAGTAATTCGTTTAATCCTGCACTGAATGGGCCCGGGATACATGAAGTCACGTATACTTTTTCAGATGTTTATGACTGCTCGCAGACCGCATCTATTTTTATCGAAGTATATGCCCTTCCGGATATTGAAATCGATCCGGATCCTGCGCAGTTTTGTGATAATGATGGATCCGTCATACTGACGGCCACGGGAAGTGGTGGTGCCGGTGGATATACATATGCATGGTCGACACCATCAGGTCTCGGAGATGAAAACACCTATGAGGCTACAAATGCAGGCTCACATGTCGTCTCTGTAACAGATGCGAATGGTTGTGTCAATACCGATGCTGTTACCGTGGTCACACATGCCAATCCGGAACCAGAGATCCTAAACGCAGGCAGCATATGTGAAGCTGTTGCCTTTTTTGAACTCATCACCAATTTTCCCGGAGGCGAATTTAGCGGAGCTAATATCACACCGGAAGGAGAACTATATCCAAATCTTTTAAATCCGGGTGTGTATTCCATCACCTATACAGTCATTGATAACAATGGATGTGAAGGCACAGATATCCAGAACATCACCATCGTAACCGCACCGAATGCATTTGCAAACAATACCGGACCCTACTGCGCTGGTGTACCCATCGAATTGATCGGCAGCACTGATGGTGCAGGAACAGTAATCGGTTATCAGTGGACTGGTCCAAACGGGTATACATCGACTTCTCAAAATCCCACAGATGCCACGGTTGCCGGAGTTTATACACTTGTCGTGAATGTTGATGGTTGTGTGACAACTCCCGCCACTACCACGGTGGATCTGACCACTGCACCTGATGCTGCTGCACAGAACGGCGGACCGTACTGTAATGCTCAGATGGTGCAATTGTTGGGAAGCTCAACATCTACCGCGGGTAACCTCACTTTTGCATGGACGGGTCCCAATGGCTATTCATCTACATTGCAAAATCCAACAGATGCCACCTACGCCGGAATATATTCACTAATCGTTTCTTCCGGAAATTGTGCTTCATCCGCTGCAACTACAGATGTGGTTTTTAGTGCATCTCCGGATGCGAGTGCCGCGAACTCAGGACCCTATTGCGCAGGGCAGCCCATTATTCTTACAGGAAATACCAATACGGCAGGCACGACGATCAGTTATGCATGGACAGGTCCAAATGGATTTGTTTCCTTATCACAAAATCCTGTAGGTGCAGTTGATCCTGGTGTATATCAGCTTGTAGTGGATGTCGACGGATGTAGTTCTAATGCTACTACAACAGATGTTGTAATCAATGCATTACCGCAGCCAACGATTAGTGGCCCCAATTCATTCTGCACAGGAAATTCTGCAACACTAGATGCAGGAACCGGATACACGGCGTACGAATGGGGAGATGGGAGTATTATTCAAACTCTCATCATTACATCATCAGGCACTTTTCTCGTTACAATTACTGATGCGAATGGTTGCACAGGATCAGCATCCTTTAGTGCATCCGAAATTCCATCGCTGACGCCGGTTATCACAGGAGATCTGGATTTTTGCGATGGATCAAGTACAATCCTCGATGCTGGAAATGGATTTACAAACTATACATGGTCTAACGGTGCCATGGGCCAGATGATTAGCGTAACAGACGAAAACAATTATGGAGTTACGGTAATGGATGCGGATGGTTGTAGTGGTTCAGCAGCGGTGACAACATCCATTAATCCAAATCCAAATGTGATGATCGGTGGTTCGACTACATATTGTATTGGAGGATTTACGACACTGGATGCCGGAGCAGGTTATACATCATATCTGTGGAGTGATAATTCGCCAACACAAACGATCGTGATTTCATCTCCGGGAAATTATTCTGTAGATGTAATTGATGTGAATGGCTGTGGAGGATCTGCGGCTGTTGATGTGGAAGAAAGTACGTCGCTTAGTCCGGTGATTACCGGTATCAATGCGTTTTGTGAAAATGGAAGTACGATCTTAAGTGCAGGCGCTGGCTTTGCAACCTATTTATGGAATGATGGATCGATGGTCTCAACACTTGTTGTTGATGCTACGGGTATCTATTCCGTAAGTGTTTCAGATGGCCAGGGATGTTTTGGAAATTCGTCTGTAGCTGTTACAGAAGTGTTGCCGCCTTTTGCTGTACTAAATGCAGGTACGGCATTATGTAATAAACAGACAGCAGGATCGACGCTCAATTTATATGATCTTGTTTTATCCGGCGATACAAATGGTACGTGGGATGATGTGGACAATTCAGGGGCTACAGGACTGTTTGATAATCTTGATTTTACAAATGTGTCTGCAGGCAGCTACAGATTTATGTATACGACGAATTCCGCAGTAGCGCCTTGCGATGAAGTTAACTACGAAGTTGTGATTGACGTGAATGCAACACCAACCGTGGTGATTGCAAGTGTGGATGATCTCGATTGTACACATGCAACACAAAGTCTTGATGCCATTGGTTCCACATCAGGCGCAGAATATGATATCTCCTGGACTGGCCCGGGTATCGTGATCGATGGAAATGAAAATTCATTACGGCCTAATGTTGATGAGCCGGGACTTTATGAACTAACAATTTCAAACGCAGTCACAGGTTGCTCAGAAACGGCAACCATAACTGTAAACGAAAATACGGCTGCACCAACTGATGCAGATATCCATACCGATCAACCCGGATGTAATGGTGAGTTGACGGGCGCTATTTCCATTGACCAGATAATTGGGGGTACACCTCCGTTTCAGTATCAATTAAATGGAGGAACATTTAGCACAGATAATTTTTATGATCAGCTTATGCCGGGAGATTATTTAATTGCTGTACAGGATGCGAATGGTTGTACCTGGGAGACATCGATCACGATCACAGACCCCACAGCATTCACTATTGATCTTGGTCCGGACCAGGAGCTTGCATTTGGCGAACAGGCGGTTATACAAGCTAACGTGAGTCTTCCTGTCAATCAGATCGATACATTGATCTGGTCGCCGGAAGGCATCATCGAGTGTGTAGACCTGGCGTGTCTCGAAGCAGTGGTCAATTCATTTCAGACAGTAACCATTACGGCAACAGTCATTGATTTCAATGGCTGTGAAGATTCCGATGAAATAACCATCACAGTTGAAAAAGGAAGGAGACTTTATATCCCCACGACTTTTTCACCTAATGGTGATGGGATCAATGATGTGTTTTACATTTTTGGAAGTGAGGCGCAGATATCAATGATTAAAAAGTTCGCCATCTACAATCGCTGGGGTGATGTCCTGCAGGAATTGACTGACATTGGTCCCAATGATCCTACAAAGGGTTGGGATGGTCGTTTTAAAGGCAGTCCGGTAAATCCTGGAGTCTTCGTCTATGTGGCGGAGATTGAATATGTCGATGGTGTGATGGAGGTGTTGACGGGCGACGTGACGTTGATGAGGTAGAAAGAGAGATTTTTAGGGACACGATATGCCTCGCGCAAAGACGCAGAGAACGCAAAGAAAAAATACCAATCACTAATTCAACTTCAGAAAAGTAGTCCCCTGCCTTACACGCATCTCTCCCGTACTTGTCCATGACCTCGGTATAACCCCCTGCATATTCCGCACAAAGGTTGTGTTGTCGAGAATCACAACACCCGCATTGAAAAGTGCACCACCCTGTGTCGGATGATTGCCTCCATATAATGTGATATCAGAAAGAGAAAATTGCTTACCTGCCTGAACATTAAATAGCCGCGTTGTAAGTTGACCCGATATAATGATACCATCTGCTGGCAATGCATCTATTACCAGATTTTTATTGATGATGATCTCTGAAGAAAGGCGAATGGTATCTGTTACCGTATTCGTAAAGCGAATCGTATCCCCATCACATGCGGTGCTAACCGCTTCCCGCAATGACCCAATACCACCATTCGAATTAGTCGTAACGAGACGCAGATCGGCAATGCCTCTGCAATAACAATTATTGTCAAAGGCATCATTGATCGTACATGGATCCTGATCATTACATACAGCACCCGGAACACAATCACGGTCCTTAATCAGCACAAACTGATCATCGATAACCCCCGATTGCCGGAGATAAATCACCGACAAGGTATCCTGTTTGATTTTCAATACACAAGACCCAAGAGACACTGCATCGTAGAACATTACCGGATGTCCCATCGGAGCAGCTTCTGTTTTGCCGGCTGAGCCAGTTGTAATATACACCATCCCATCACCCGCTTCGGGACCCGTCGGAGCTTTATAATATGCACCATCATTTGCAAGCTGTCCAGAACCCGCTCCATGTATTCCTACTGTGTGCGTGTTCGTTTGAAATGTATTGGCCAACCCATAATGTTCATTGACAAGATAACTACGTTCATAAGAGTGACTATGTCCGGAAAGTATGAGGTCCACACCAAACGACTCAAACAATGGCAGAAAATTTTCACGCATTTGTTTGAGATTGGTTTCTGTATCAGAATCATGCGAACCTTTACTATATGCAGGATGATGCCAAAGCGCAATTATCCAATCGGAAGTAGTTCCTACCAAATCATTTTCACACCATTGATGCATGGCACCTGTCACACTTCGGTTCGTGTCATAACTATCCAGGATAATAAAATGAATATTTCCGAAATCATATGAATAGTATGCTTCTGTTCCTGATGGCTCACCGCCACACTGACCTAACGTAGGAAATGTAAATATGTCATAGTACGGACCTGTCTGCGTATCACTATCTGCAGAGTGACCGTCATGATTGCCCAGACAAGACCATGCAATACTATTTTTCAGTTTGGCTTCATACATGTTCTGAAATAATGCTGTCTGGTACTGCGCATCTGTTCCATCCACATATGCATTGTCCCCGAGGAACAACATCATGTCGGTATGTTGTGACCCGATATAATTATAATACGCATTTCGTACACTGCGCGCTTTATTGTCGGATGTGCCACAATCTCCCAGGATCCATGCCGTCATGGGTGTTTCAACACCAGGTACAGGATATGTTTTAAAATAAACACTTACAGAAGGAAACACCAACGTATCGGTTGGAGTGCGGATCTGGTAAAAGTATTTGGTAGCTGCCGTTAGATTGGGAACGGTGAGGATATGCTCTGTTTTGGGTGGAATATCACTCACTGTATTGGTCAGGGCGTTCGTGGCTACGCCATAATCAAGGATAGAAGCAGTGGCAATATTCGTACGCCAGCGAACCACCAGGCTGGTGCTGTTGGCTCGTTGCAGATACGGCCCACGGGTTACAACAGCAACTCCTGCCGCCGGATTACCACTCAGGCTAAAATCAAAACTGATATCGGAACTTCCGGTTGAATGCTGATGTACTTCTATAGCGATAACATTATTGCCAGTGAGTAATGTATTGGCAACTGTGGTATTGGCCGTGGAGTTGTCACCGCTGTTGGATGATGCCGTAGTACTGTAGACAATACTTCCGGCAGGCATATTCACCCGCCATACTTCTACCCCATTGAGGTATATGACTGCACCATCATCGTAGAGCAGGTGCAATGAGAGATCACTATAATCTGCAGGGTCATCTACAAAAAAACCTTGCCTGAAATATGCCGTCTCGGTCGCTGATGAAATAAGTGTTGTCTCATCACCATCACCATACCCAAGCTCAGCATTTCCTGAAGTCCATGATGCATCATTATATGCATTCTGCTTCCACGTAGTGCCCGATTGATTTGGCGGAGCCATGGCCAGATCATAATACTTCCATGTGCTGTTTATCTGCACTAATTGGGCAGACGACATATGATGAGTTAAAAAAATGAATATTAGCAGTTGCAGTTTTCTCCTATCAGTTTTCGATGGTAGATAAGAGAGATTGTATGTCAGCCCGAAGAATTTTTAGAGAGACAATTTCCTTTTTATTCATCGGCAATTGATCAAAGGCCTCGAGCGCTATTAGCAAATCATCCTTTGCCTTTTCGACCTGTACTGCACGGATATATAACGTGGCGCGTTCATACAGCGGACGTGCCTTCATGGAGGATTGTTGTATGATTTCATCCTGGGCCTTTATCGCATCAGTCCATTTCTCTTGTTGTGCATATATGGAAACAAGTTTCTGCTGAAGCAATCGAATGTATCCGGTTCGATGGATTCCTTGCTGCAAAATTTCAAGTGCATGATTGGTGCTTGCGGGATCTGGGCAAGCCAACCACGCTGACGCAGCCTGGAGATATATTGATGGTGTGGCATTTGGAAAAATGGTGACGAGCGACTCACGCACAGCAGCAGCCTCGCAAAAAAGATCAAGCTTTTCAAGCGCGCTTGCCTGGATATCTTTTGCATTGGGATTGTAAGGCTCAAGTGTAAGTACCTTATCAATGATCACCAGAGCAGAATCCGATTGGTTTGAGTGAAGGTAAGATTGACTAAGACCCAGGTATATCCTGGAATTCGTAACGTGATGTCGCAGGCAATGTCTGAAATCGGAAATAGCGTTTGCGTATTCTTCGTGGGCTACATATAATTCGCCCCGCATTTGATACAATTCAATCTGATCAGGTGTGAGGTTGATCTGTTGTGTTACAGCACCGATACGATCATCAAGGTCTCCGTGAGGAAAGAGGAAGGTAACCACGAGCAGCCAGATAGCAGATTGCATGATGGTCCAAAGTTAGGCTGTTTTTCAGAGAGTGAGAGGGTGAGAGAGTAAGAAAGTAAGAGAGTAAGAAAGTAAGAGAGTAATATAAATTTCTCTGCGATCTCTGAGGCTCTGCGTGAGAGTTCCTTTGCGCACTTTGCGTCTTTGCGCGTCCTTTTAAAGAAAGTAAGAGCGTAAGAAAGTAATAAAAATTTCTCTGCGATCTCTGAGGCTCTGCGTGAGATTTTCTTTGCGCACTTTGCGTCTTTGCGCGACCTTTAATCCAAACTGACGCACAGACAAAACAAAAGGCCCCAAAAGAGGGCCCCTGTAACACGATAGGAAAGTAAGCTCACAATCCTGTTATCCTCTGCAATCCTCTTTCAGTGCGCGCAACTCTTCGCGGGTATTTACGACCACTTGTGTACCATCACGCAATTGAACCGTCATCGGAAATACAAACTCAGCGTGACCCTGGACACCCGGATTCGCCTGACGCCAATCGCGGATCGCCTGTTTTAATTCCTGCGGACCCGCAACAATAACCTGGGTACTATCAGGAAACTGAACAGTAAAAGGAAACACCGGCTTGAAACATGCCCTGTCTCTGCCGAGATGGCCATGATGACCATTTCCATAATTCGCAGTAATACACGCCCGACGTAACGCCTGCAACTCTTCCTGTGTTGATACCGTAATGAACTCTCCAGCTTCACTCAGCACATCAAAAGGAAATACCAGTTTTGGCTTTACATGTGGTCGTGGGCGACCCCCGTTGGCTTCAAAATAGTCACGGATCGCTTGTTTCAGCTCATCATAACTTGCCACTTCCTGAATCGTACTATCAGGTAAGATAACTGTCACCGGAAACACGAGCTCATAGCAACCCGCCATACCGGCACCAGAGCGTTCTTCGATCTCGTACACAGACTCCAATACATAGTTTTCAACACTGGCAACAGACTCTTCTTTCTGGCAGGAAGTAAAGAAAAATGTGAAGGCCGCAGTCAGCATCAACATCAAGGGTGCAATCGATTTTTTGTACATGATTTTATTTTTTAATGATGAATATTCCATTTCGACTATAAGAGTGAAGAGCCAGATGCTTGTACTCACAGCGATGAAAAATTTTTCTTGGCATCCGGATATCGTCACGGAATCAATAAGCCACTATCTTCACTCGCTGTCCAAATCGCTATTGAAATGCAGCAATTTTTATCGGGGCAAAAATTTTTCAATACGATGTTTGGTGCGAGACAGTTAATATTGCCAACCGGAGAGAGACTATCGGATCTAAACTTTCCATCTGTTCGACTTTAACAGGATATCATTGAACGCAGAAGCTAACCAGTGGGCATTACTCAGGACCGGAGATACCCGGGCCCTTGAATATTTGTACAGAGAGCACGTCGATGGACTTTATCAATATGGGATGGTCCTCTGCGGTGATGCGGACAAAGTCAAAAACAGTATCCATGACCTCTTCGTCACGATCTGGCAGGGTCGCGAGCGATTAGCCATGCCGGATTCTGTGAAGGCATACCTTTTGGTATCACTGAGGCGAAAGTTGTTTGATAAAGGGTCCCGTATGGAAGCGATGACTGAAGGGAAGGACTCCTTTGAAGATCTCGACCTCAGCACAGAGGCGCATGATGTGCAATGGATCCGCCGAGAGGAAGAAAGTGAAGAACAGGCCCGACTCGAGTCAGCCATGCGTAAACTCAGCGATCGTCAGCGCGAGATCCTCCACATGAAATATTACCAGGCACTGGAGTATGACGAGATCGGCCGGATCATGGATCTTACCTATCAGTCGGCTCGCAACCTGGTCAACCGCGCCCTCATTGCTTTACGTAAGGAAATGTTGTTAAGTGTTATAATACTATTAATATCGATGTGAGTACAAAAACAATGGTGCCGTCTCTTACCAAAGGGAAGAAATAGTGCGTTAAAAGGAAATGCGGAATTCAGAAAATATCACAACAGGTTTATCCGGCAACAGAACAGGTCATGTCACCTCCCTTCCTGTAGTGAGGCAGATGAAGGTTACCGTATCCATCGCATTTCTATTAGCACTTTCGTCCTGCGAAGTGGAACCTGTAGCGACCTATATACAAGTTGACACTTCATTACAAGATTATTACGAACGTTTCATTGATGAAGCCGCAGTGAGAGGCC
The DNA here is from genome assembly GCA_038203125.1 of Chitinophagales bacterium. GTDB lineage: Bacteria > Bacteroidota > Bacteroidia > Chitinophagales > Saprospiraceae > Opimibacter. Next base: position 6,282 of record JBBREG010000053.1, on the reverse strand, counting down.
TGGATCTCGAGGATGCCACCTACCAGGTCAACGCGCGTATTGGTGAAATTTCCGAACCCAATGTTATCGGACAGTGCTCATGGAATCAAAGCCATGTGCACAACATATTGGTGGATGAAGATTACTGGCGCACAGCATCGGACCTCCAACGTGAATTCCTCATGTTTCATGAGCTCGGGCATTGCGTGCTTGGTTTAGATCATGAGGACATAGCTGACGCGCGCGGCAATTGTGCAAGCATCATGTCGAGCGGCACAGGTAGTTGTCGTGTGATATATACAAATACAAATAGAAAAGTGTTGCTGGACGAATTATTTTCGAACTGATAAACTATGATGGATGGAGGATAAATACACAAACATGTCTGCGCCGGAACTTGCCGGTGAAGACGCCTTCATCCGCTGGGTACTTAACAAAGAAAGCCATGACTCGTGGTCCCATTGGCAACAAAACCATCCTGAATATTCACCCGTAATTGATGAAGCGATACGCATTGTCCATTCTATTTCGACATTGCCCAAGACGGAAATGTCTACGGAGGAACGCACAGCGCTTTGGGAAAAAATCAACACGTCCATACACCTTGTGCCCGAAAAGCAAACAAAGATCAGGCCCCTGGTAAAATGGGTCCTCACAGCCGCCGCAGCACTTGCCCTTGTCATCTGGATCAATACCAACAAGCCACAACAGGTTATGGTATTCTATGGAGAACAGCAATCCATCGAACTGCCCGAATCGAGTCAGGTTGTTATCAATGCGGGATCAGACATCAAATACAAAAAGAACTTTGTTAATAAGCGTGAGATCAAACTTACCGGCGAAGCATTTTTTGAAGTGCAACCCGGGAGCACATTTACAGTTGTTACGGATCAGGGTACAATCACCGTTCTTGGAACAAGCTTTAATGTAATAGCGAGGCCTGAACGATTTGAAGTAAGCTGTTTTACTGGAAAAGTTCTTGTCCAAAGTGATGACAACGATCCAGTTGAAATCACACCCGGGGAGAAAATTATTTCGACAAATGAAACCTTACAAAAGAGTACATTCCTGCCTTCCGGAGGCCCATCCTGGATGAATGGAAAATTCACCTTTGAAGACCAGCCACTTTCAGTAGTTATAAAAGAACTCGAACGTCAGTTTGGCGCAGAGGTTACACTCGCAGAAGGGATCGAAGACATTAAATACACCGGACTATTTGAAAAAGGAGATCTCGCACAGGCGCTCGACCTCATCACCTGGCCACTTCATCTGAAGGCCGAAATGAAGGGGAAGAAAGTGACTATATCCCGTTGATCCATGAAGCCATTCCTCACGGGAATTTTACTTTGCATATTTGGACCGGCATCTTTTGTATGGTGTCAGAACAGTTCATTTAATTCTTTCGTCAACCGGATAACATCACAATACAGGGTGGATGTGGCATTAGCTCCCGAGCTCATGAATACACTCGATTCCCTCAGGGACCAGGGACAGTATGAAAACATTGAGTCATTGCTGGAAGAATTACTTCGCACTACAAATATTTCTTACCGGATCATTGATGGTAATAAGATTCTCCTGCGCAGGGAAGACAATGTCAGGAACATCAATGATTATCTGCTGACAGGAAATATTGCGGATGAAGATGGCAAACCATTATCGTATGCCGCGATAAGCATTTCGGCGACTGATCAGGGCACCTTCTCAGATGAACAGGGTCATTTCACGTTGCACACCCGCGATACAACAGGTGATATGATCATTCATTTCCTGGGGTATGATCCACTTCATGTTCCGGTCGCATCTGTCATGAAGGGCCATCAAACCTTCCGGATGAAAACGAATCCGCTATCCCTTGAAGAAGTGATCATCGTCGTACCATTTGATCAGATACGATCTGATAAACAAACGCAAGCGATTAATTTGCGTGGCTACCAGCTACTTTCTTCCGAAGAATTTTTATCAGGCAATGTGGATAAACTGATCAATCACCTGACGGGATATACACACTTTTCTTCAGAACAGGGTATTCGGATCCGAAGTAGTGATGCAGAAAATGCACTCTTCCTGATGGATGAAATTCCGGTCTATGATCCGTATCATTTTTACAACATCTTCACCCCATTCAATGGCCATTATTTTACTTCTGTGGAGGTGTATAAAAATAATATTCCGGTGGAGTATGGTGGTCGCATTGACGGAATGATCAGAGTTGATGCTCAAACCAATAAAAATAATTCGTCACATCTGATTCTTGATTCTGATCTGCTCCTTTCTTCATTCGCAGCCAATCTCAACCTTTCAGAAAAATTGTCGATCCAGGCCGGAGGAAGAATATCACATACGGCTATTTTAAATGACGCACTGGCAGACACGACCACAGCTAATTTCAGTAACGGTGGCAGATTTAGGGAGATTAATGAATGGACATCTACACAGCGGCCTACCTTCAACTTTTATGATATCAATCTGGGTCTCCATGCGCAGATCGGTAAACATCATCAACTCCATATATCCGGATATAAGAGTAATGATTACTTAGAGAATACGTTTCATACTTCCTTCGAAGTGGACGATCGTTTCGGTCAACCCATTGGGGTAGCACAAACCATCCATAGCCGTGATGATTGGGATAATCAGGGTTTGGCCGCATTGATGAATATGCAAATAAGTCAAAAAGCCCGCCTGGCCGTAACCGGGTATTACGCTATGTTTAAAAAAGATATTTCTTACACATCCTTGCTGGAAGAAGATCGTCAGGGAATGGACAGGACATTTAAAAATAAAGGTCTGCAAAGCAGTCTACTCATGTCCGGAGGTGTGAAAACGAAATTTACCTATCAACTCAACTCAAACACGAGTTTGCTGACAGGTCTTGATGTTCAACATCATGAAATTGAATTACTCGCAAAGGAAAATAATTCACCATATCTGCTGGAGGTACAAACGGAAGAGGAAATATCACTTTTCGGAGAATACAACTGGAGACTCAGCAATGGATTCGGCGGTGCTGCAGGGACTCGTATCACACGACTTCAGCTTACGGGTAAAATGTATGTTCAGCCAAACCTAAGACTATATTATCACCTTACCGATGAGCTGAATCTCAAGGCTTCCTTTTCCAACAACATACAGGCAATCAGAGAACTTACCCTTGAAAACCGGTTCGGTCGTGAGGTAGATTTTCTGGCGTTGAGTTCTGATGATAACGGATACCCTGTTTTGAAATCAGATAAATTTATGATCGGGGCCCAGGCAGCCAAAAAATATTTTGGAATGGATGCAGAAGTTTATTTCAAAAAAACAAATGGCCTGATCAGTGTCCGGGCAGCCATGCCGGATCCGGGTTTTAATAATCAAGGTTCTCCCCAGGATTTTTATAGTGTATTCATTGGAGAAAGTTGGACAGCCGGATTGGATCTGCTGGGTACGTATAAAAGAAACCGTACAGAAATTTCAGTTGCCTATACACTGAGTAAAATTTCCGAACGATATGACATGTTGTTTAAGGGTGCATCATTTTCTCCGAAAGAGGACCGCCGTCACCAGGTGAAATTATCCACCCAATACCGCTTTGGTCATTTTACATTTTCAGGTTTAATCAACTATAAAACGAAAGCACCCTATATCAGCTTTGTCCGACTGGATGATCATGATGGTATTGGGAATGTGCAACAGAAAAGTGTAGTGAAATACCTGCCAGCGTATTTCAGTCTCGATATGGCACTGGATTATAGTTTTAAAATCAATCGTACACAAGGCCAGATCGGTGTATCGCTCCTCAATGCAACGAATCATGAAAACATTAATGACCTGCAGCATATCGGTCGTGTATTACGCGATGGACCAGGTGGTAGTGACGGCGTCTTTCTAACGCAAGAAACGGAACTGTTAGGCAGAACGATAAATGCCCATCTCACGCTCAGATTTTAATGAGCGTAAAAAATCATTATTTACCGGAGGAAACGGATTAATAGATAATTACGGGCATGATCAGCATCATCACTTCTTCATGCTCTAATTGCTCATCAGGATAAATCAGCACCGGTTTCGATGGCACAGATAGTGTGATATGGATTTCTTCCTGGCTCAGCGCATTCAATAGCTCAATAAAGAAACGTGCATTAAATGCTACATCCATCGGATCGCCTTCAAATTCGCAGCTGAGTTGTTCGCTGGCTTCATTTGAAAAATCCATATCCTTCGTTGTGATCGTCAGACTATTGTCTGCCAAACGGAAGAACACTTGGTTAGTAGTTCTGTTCGCAAAGATGTTGATACGTCGCAGTGCACCTAAGAGTTGGGTGCGACTGATGTAGAGTACATTTTTGTTATTGACGGGAATGACAGCGTTGAAATCCGGATATGCCTGATTGATCAGGCGGCAGATCACTTCCGTTTCTTCGAAGCGGAAAAACGCGTGCGACTTATTGTATTTCAGAAAGACACTTCCTTCAGATGGCGCTGCGCCTTTTAGAAGGGCCATTGCTTTTTTAGGTACTACAAAAGAACCAGTCTGTTCTGTAGATGTACCGAGTGCGTGATAGCGGACCAGCTTATGTCCATCACTGGCGACAAAACTGATCTTATTAAAATCAACGACGACATTCACGCCTGTCATGGCAGGTCGCATCTCATCAGAAGTCGTAGCGAAGATGGTATAGTTGATCCCGTTGAGTAATCTGTGGACCGCAACTTCGATCTCCTTATCCTCCGAAGAAGGAAGTGCTGGAAAATCATCAGGCGGATCTATAGCCATACGATACATGCCATTGTCAGTGGTCAGCACGAGGGATCGCTGCTCATGGTCAATGTCAAAAGAGACCTGTTGATTGGGCAATGCCTTTAATGTCTCCAGGAGGATCTTGGCAGGGATCGCAACTGCGCCGTCTTCTTTGCTTTCAACCTGCATGCGGGTAGAGATGCTGGTCTCGAGATTAGTCGCCGTGATCGTCATCATGCCACTGCGGATGTCCACCAGAAAGTCTTCTGTGATGGCCAGGATCGGGTTAGCATGTATGGCGCCCGCTACAACGTTAAGGTGTTTCAGCAAATCGCCTGATGAGACTTTGAATTCCATTAGTCTGTTTATTGAAGTGTAGTGAGCCTGCGGGCTCCGGAAGCCTCAAAGTTAACAGGGATTGTTACTTTTTTTCAGGAAAATAGCAATCATCGCCTGATCCCTGTATCGGAGGTTTAGAATGGACGGCTCATTTAGGAACAGTACATTTGCCGCATGGCTAATCCGTTTCGTGCCCCACAGATATTACCGATTACAGACCTGACATTGCCGGCATACGAGGTATCTGTGCTGGCGAATGGCATGTCCATGTATATGCTGAAAGGAGGATCGGAGCCGGTGATGAAGATCGAATGTGTCTTCCGGGCAGGTGGCTGGTATGAGCATAAACCGGGTGTCGCAGAATTTATGGCAGGCCTGATGTCAGAAGGCACACAATCACTTAGTTCAGCTCTGCTTGCAGAGCATATCGAGTCCAGGGGAGCAACGATTCAAACCCGCGGAGGAGTTGATACGGTCAGAGTGCGCCTGTATACACTCACCCGTTTTTTACCGGAATTAATGGAGATCATCACAGATGTGATCCGGATACCCGCTTTTGATGAAGGAGAGCTGAATGTATATGCTGCCAATAAGATCGAGCGCACCCGGATTGATATGAAGAAGAATGAAGTGATCGCCTACCGGCAACTGACAGAGTCAATATTTGGTACAGGCCATCCCTATGGCAAAAACATAGTGCCGGAAGATTTTCTCAACATTAAAACCCAGGATCTGCATCTGCATCATCAGCGCTACATTCGACCTGAAAGAGGGATGGTATTTGTGTCAGGCTCTTTCGGCGCCCTGGAGGAAGACATCCTGCATCATACCCTTGGCCAATGGAAGCCTCAGCATCCAAATGGTACACATGAAATACCTGATGTTCCGGGTATCAGTGTGCTGGGTTATCATGAAATTGATGGACCACAGTCGCATCAGGCGGCCATCCGGATTGGCAGACCTTTATTTCCACAGGCGCACCCGGATTTCCCGGGGATGTATGTCCTGAATACGATCCTGGGAGGATATTTTGGCAGCAGGCTGATGACCGAGATTCGTGAAAATCAGGGGATGACCTACGGCATCTATTCCAGCGTCGATTCATTTGCCAAAGACGGCTGTTTTTATATCAGCACAGAGACAGCAACGGACAATGTGAGTAAAGTCCTAGATGCAATCAGGGCAGAGATAAAAAAGTTGCGTACAGAACTCATCCCACAAGAGGAATTACTGATGGCCCG
>JBBREG010000052.1:0-16477 GCA_038203125.1 Chitinophagales bacterium | reverse complement strand
GGGTAATGATTTTATTCAGAACGGACTTTCCACCACAGATAACAAACTTTATTTTTTCAGTAATAATGAGTTTGTAGAGATTGAACCTTCAGCTTATCGTCCGTCATTGGATTTTCCAAATCTTGTCATTAGCAGTTTTAAAGTATTTGACAAAGAATTTCCGCTTTACGGTCAAACGGAGACTCAATTATCATATCAGGAAAATTTCTTTACCATCCAATTTTCTTCAATTAAGGCTCACCCGTTGAAAAAAGTTAACTATGCCTATAAACTTGAGGGATTCGATAAGGAATGGATATCATCAGGAATACGACAGGAAGCAAGCTACACCAATGTCCCGCATGGGGAATATTCGTTTAAAATCAAAGCTACAAACGAACCAGGAACATGGAGTGATGTTCTAGTAAGCTATACTATTAACATCAAGCCTCCATATTGGCGAACGTGGTGGTTCGTTTTGTTGTGCTTGCTTTTACTTAGCGGCCTCATTTATTCTGTGTATAGATATCGCATTATCCAACTCCAACGAATTTATTCCATTAAGAGTAAAATATCACAGGACTTACATGACGAAGTGGGATCCATGCTGAGCAGCATAAATGTTTATTCTTCTATCGCATCCAAATCATTACATAGTAATACTGACATTATTGAAAAAGCACTTAATCATATCACGCAGAATAGCCGTCAGGTAATGGAAAATATGAGCGATATCGTTTGGGCCATTAATAGTGGCAACCCTGGAACAACCACGTTGGAGGATAAGTTAAAAAATTACGGCTATGAATTGCTGACACCATTGAACATCAACGTAAAGTATGCTATTGCAGTTGATGCAGATAAAAAATTAAATCACATCGAGGCGAGAAAAAATATTCTACTGATAGCCAAAGAAGGCATGAACAACATTGCGAGGTACAGCGGGGCAACAGATGCTATGGTCAAAGTGGATATTAATCACAAAGTCCTCACCTTACATATCAGAGACAATGGGAAAGGTTTCGACCTGAATACAAACCGGAAAGGAAATGGGTTATACAACATGAGGCACCGTACAGTAGCATTGGGAGGCATATTTGCCATTCGTAGTGAAGAAAGCCAGGGAACGTCCATAACATGTACAATTCCGGTTACTAGTATTAGTAATACATGAGAAGTCTTATGCAAGTTACCTTTGCCGGATGATTAGGATCGTAATTTATGATGACAGCCCGGAGCGTTCTGAAAGCCTGAGAGATCTGTTGTCCCTTACCGGCACCATGAAGTGCGTTGCTGATTTTCCAGATTGTCGTCATGTATTTGATGATATGAACAACTATAATCCTGATGTTGTATTAATGGATATTGAAATGCCCGGAGTTGATGGTATCAGCGGGGTCAGCATTATTAAAAAGAATTTCCCTCACATTCGTATCATCATGCAAACAATTTTTCAGGATGAAGAAAGAATATTTGCTTCTCTCAAAGCGGGTGCTGAAGGATATCTTTTAAAGACCGCTACAGTTGAAAATATACTACGCAGCATTGAGGATGTCTATTCAGGAGGTGCTTATATGACACCCTCTGTAGCGTTGCGCGTGATGAATTATTTTGGCAGACCTGTGAAGAAAGATCAATCTTATAATCTCAGTGGCCGGGAAAAAGAAGTGCTAAAATTCCTGACTGATGGCCTCAGTTATAAGATGATTGCCGATAAAATGGGCGTTACGTATTTCACCATAAATGCTCACGTAAAAAAGATCTATGAGAAGCTTCACGTCCATTCCCTTGGCGAAGCAGTAGCCCTTGCACTTAAAAAGAATGTTATTTGAAGATTGCATTACAAGATGCTCTACTTATAAATGCGATACGTTTAAAAAATCCAAACCACCTTTTTCACTTCCTATTACTACATCTAGTAATTTTTTCAATGGTGTGAGAGCGATAGTTTTGGGTGTTGTAAACGCTTACTTTATGCAAAAAAGACTTCTCCCTCTTGCTATAATCATTATTGCAAACATTGTTGTATTTGAGGTAAACGCACAGGTTGGAAAAGTGGGTATTAATACGACCACACCTTTGGCAATGTTGCATGTGAAAGACAGCAGTGTATTATTTACCGGACCTTCAAATTTAACCGAGTCTGTACTGCCACCAGTTTCAGGCGCCGGTATTAGAATGATGTGGTATCCCGATAAAGCTGCATTTAGAACAGGAAGAGTTTCAGGTACAAATTGGAATCGAGAGAATATTGGTATTTATTCTTTTGCTACTGGTTTGGATACAAAAGCATCTGGACAATATGCCTTCGCAGCCGGAGATGTTACAACTGCATCAGGAACAAATTCAACGGCTTTAGGAGCGAATACCATTGCCTCCGGATCTTATTCAACTGCCTTAGGTAATTCAACAATTGCTTCCGGAAGTTACTCCTCGTCTATGGGCAATGGCACAAAAGCTAAAGGCTCCAATTCGGCTTCACTCGGTCTTTCTACACAGGCAAATGGTTTTGCATCAACAGTGATCGGACTCTATAACGATACAATAGTATCACCGCAAACAACTATTTCACCGACCTCTCCCTTGTTCATTATTGGAAATGGAAGCTCCCTTACTGCACGATCAAATGCAATAACTATTCTTAAAAATGGACGCACCGGAATTAATACGGATGTTCCACTTGCGCTGCTACATGTGAAAGATAGCAGTGTTTTGTTTACAGGTCCACTCTCGCTCCCTGTAGTTCCAGGAAATCCACCTGTTAGTGGTGCCGGGACAAGGATGATGTGGTATCCAAACAAGGCTGCTTTTAGGGCTGGTGGAATTACAAATAATATATGGGATCGGGATAGCATCGGTAATTATTCAATTGCATTCGGTTTTAATTGCAAAGCAACAGGGCCATCAACTGCTGTATTTGGTGCTAATAATATCGCAGCGGGGTATTATTCATTTGCTGCAGGTGGGAATTCAAATGCTTATGGCAATGTTTCTACTGCGATGGGAACATCAACCGCAAGTGGCGAGTATTCCACTTCTACGGGGCGGTTTACTATTGCAAAAGGTGATTATTCCTTTGCGATGGGATATCAAACAACAGCCTCAGGTGAACAAGCGTCAAGTATGGGCAATGGCACAAAAGCTAAAGGATCCAATTCGGCTTCACTCGGGTTTTCTACACAGGCAAATGGTTTTGCATCAACAGTGATCGGACTTTACAACGATACAATAGTATCAACACAAACAACTATCTCGCCGACCACCCCCTTGTTCATCATCGGAAATGGAAGTGCCCTTACTGCACGATCAAATGCATTGACTGTATTAAAGAATGGTATGGTTGGAATCGGGCTTCCTAACCCCGGCTATCTTTTAAATTTTTCTTCGAGCTTTGGAGATAAAATTTCACTGTGGGGATCCAGTGGTAATCATTATGGTTTTGGCATTCAATCAGGCCTATTGCAAATTCATACGGATGCTGCCGTAGCTGATGTCGCTTTTGGATACGGAACAAGCGCTGCATTCACAGAAACCATGCGCATTAAAGGAAATGGAAATGTAGGCATTGGTACAAATACTCCTGCTTTTAAACTTGATGTTGCCGGCAGGGCAAGAGTTCGAAGCGGTGGGAATGCCGGCACATCGGCGGGAATTTATTTTAATAAAGTGGATAATTCAGGCACTGCAAGTTTTACGGGAATGTACTCTGATGATTATGTCGGATTCTACGGTGATCTTGGCGCAGGCTGGGATTTTGTGATGCATACTGCAACAGGAAATGTAGGAATTGGATCACTCACACCTTCTCAAAAACTACATGTTGCAGGCAATGGATATATCACAGGAAACTTAGGTGTTGGGGCTGCTAATCCGCTTGAGAAATTACACGTTGTAGGTGCTGGTTATATTACTGGAAACCTTGGCGTAGGAGTCGTGGCCGGCGCTCATAAATTGGAAGTTATTGGGAATGGTTTTTTTAGTGGCACTGTTACAGCAAGCTGTGGACTCCTTGTTTGTTCAGACGTACGATACAAAACGAACATTCATCCTTTGACAAATTCATTAAGCAACATTCTAGCCCTTCAGGGAATCTATTACAATTGGAAAAAAGAAAGTTTCCCTGAAAAGCAATTTGATGATAAAGGACAAATTGGCTTTGCTGCGCAGGAACTTGAAAAAATATTTCCTGAAATGGTACATACGGATGCGGAAGGTTATAAAACCGTTGATTATAGCAAAATGACACCGGTACTTGTTGAAGCCATAAAAGAATTAAAACAACTTGTTGACAAGCAATCTGAATTGATTGCAGCACAACAGGAGCAGCTGGATCAATTCATAAAAGAGATGAAGTCCTCAAAGGAGAATTAAATTTTTCCATTTGTAGATGTAGCTTAATCTTCAAAACTCATGTCGCACTGCTCTCAAATTGACGGCTCACGATTCCCATCAGGTAAAGACAATAACCACAGAAAAACCTCTCAATACCTCTCCAAGTGATAATCACCTGGCCAGCATATTTCTGCTCTCCACAGCTTATCTAAAACAAAAAAAGGCCACCTAACAGGTGGCCTAATTTTTTGCGGACCGGACGGGACTCGAACCCGCGACCTCCGCCGTGACAGGGCGGCATTCTAACCAACTGAACTACCGATCCGGCTAGTCTATAAAAAAGAGAGCGCAAAGCTATAAATAATTTCCATTTGATAAAGACCCCCGAGCAAAGGATCTATTCCCCCCAAAAAATAGATCACATTATAACTATGCATAATATCGGCACTTTTTTCTATTTGCCTGGCTTTGAACCTGATTGTCAGATGTTTGTTACATCTGTAATCTATAATTTCTGCATATCAAATAATCCCATATTCACATGAAAATCCTAACCACTGTACTCACATTCTTTCTCCTTTCTACCCTGTCCATAGCGCAAACCTGGGTACGTCAAAACCCTTTTGCCGATCTTTCTCAGTTGCATGATATTGATTTTGATGGTAAATATGGTGTCGCCGTCGGTGATGATGCCACCTTATTTACCACCTCCAATGGAGGTACGAATTGGATTAAAAGAAAATCTATACCTGCCACTACCTTCCTTACGGCAGCAAAAGTCGTCCCCGGCACCAACGGACAAATGATCCTGGCCGGAGGTGACAGCCTGGTGGTCCTGTCCCGTGATGGGGGCAATACATGGATAACTTCTCATAATGAGCTGCCTTATGCTTACAAATTTCAGGTACTGGAAAACAAAACACTCATGGCACTCGGAAGTGATTTCGGGATCTATAGTGTAGACAACGGTCTCATCTGGCAGCCATTTAATATGCCGGCACCAGGTGTCACAGCAGGTCACTTTATTAATACGCTCGAAGGATGGGTAGCCGTCGGCTCTTTTGATAATGTTCAGGTTTACCATACCAAAAACCGTGGTTTTAATTGGGAGATACTCGATCCATTTAAACATCCATATATCAGTGGAATTGAGATGATCGATGCTTCAGTTGGTTTTCTTGCCTCACGTGATCATGTATATAAGACCATCAACGGTGGTAACACATGGGTTCCATTGAATTCCTTCCCTGCAGGTGGTGGCATCCAGGATCTTTTTGTTATCGACCAGGACCGGATCTGGACCTCGCTTGATAACGGTTCCATTTATCTATCCACCAATGGAGGATTCCAATGGGAAGAAAAAACACCTGATGTGATCAGAAACAATCGTACACTAGCTATTTGGGCTAATGCACAGGGCAAAGTGTGGACTGTAGGAAAATATGTATCTATCCTCTATTCACCTGACTTTGGTTTAACGTGGACGGATCAATATCCTGCATCCAAGCAGACATTGTTCGAACCCAGTTTTTATAATGCGTTTGTCGGTTTTGTTGGAGGAGCAGACGGCACCCTCATGAAAACAAGAAATAGTGGTGCTGTGTGGGAACGTGTCGACTTCCCGCGAAATGAAAATTTCTTCGGAACTGTGATGACAGGTGATTCGACAGTTGTTGTCGCTTCAGGAACAGGAAGAGTCTTCCGTTCGGTTGATTTTGGAAAAACCTGGACTCAAATCGGTAATAATATGGGCCAGATAAAAGACCTGTATGCCATCAATAGTCAGACCTTTCTGGTGACAAATGGAATTGGGGAAATCTATAAGACGACCAACACCGGAGCTACCTGGAATCGGGTATATGATGGTCCACAATCACTCAACAGTATCACATTTTATGATGCAGCCTTGGGCTGGGCCGTAGGTGCAGGAGGAATGATCATCGTGACAAAAGATGGCGGCGACAGCTGGGAACTTCAATTCAATCATTTTGATCTTGATTTTTCAGATGTCTATTTTGCAACTAGTGCAGAAGGCTGGGTAACATCCAAAAAACTTTCTGCTTCGATCTGGCATACGACCAACGGAGGTCAGGACTGGCATACGATCAGTCTGCCGATTAGCACCTTCTGGCATGCAGTATCATTCGCAACTCCATCCAGAGGCTGGATCGTGGGTGGTAGTACAGATAATGGCGTCATCTATCGCACGGATGATGGTGGTCAGTCTTGGGTATTAGATCACACATCTCCGGATCCGTTATTGGGTATCTATTCGATCAAGAATAGTCAAACAGCGTGGGCAGTTGGTTTTGGTGGAAATATCATGAAATATTCTTCCTGCAGTACACCCCCTTTACTTCATGAATTACGTGGAGGTCTTGAGCCATGCGTTGGAGATACAGTCAATTTTACGATATCATTTGATGACGTAGATATTTTTGACTGGACATTCCCATCTGGCTGGATTGTGCTGGGCACGTCCAATAGCTCGAATATCACCTTTATTACAAGTGCTACTCCTGGCCAAGTAACTGTACAGGGAATTGATGCATGTGGAGACAAGACAGAAGTTGTATCTGTAAATGTAGTTCCTGTTATCTTAACAGGTGTGCTGATCTCAGAGGACTTTGGCAACATCATGGCGAACGTCACCTCCGGGTTTTTCCAGTGGCTTCTTGATGGTGTTGAAATAGAAGGTGCCAATGACCCAACGTATAAGCCTTTAGTGAATGGAAACTATCAATTACACTACACAACTTTTACGTCCGGTTGTGAAGCCTATTCCAATATATTCAAATATGGTTTAATCACACCGCCATTCTATGACATTGATAAATTACTGGCCTATCCAAATCCGGCTGGTGATTTTATTATCCTAGGATATCAGGATGGATCATCGATTCCTACAGGGTCTAAAATTTTACTGACCACACTTGATGGACGCATTGCATTACAAACTGTGGCTGGTGGCAATCAGATATCGTTAAAGGATGTGCCTGCGGGATTGTATTCGCTGCATGTACAGACACAGCATGAGATATTGTTGAGAATGATATTGGTGGAGTAATAAATTGCTCAGTGAATCGTGAATCGGCAATAGTGAATCGGCAATAGTGAAGCATCAATCGTGAAACGTCAATCGTGAAACGTCAACCGTGAAACGTCAACCGTGAAACGTCAATCGTGAAACTTCAACCGTGAAACTTCAACCGTGAAGCGTCAACAGTGAATGGTGAATCACGAAGCGTGAAACGTCAATCGTGAAACGTCAATCGGGAAGCGTCAATCGTGAATGGTGAATCATGAAGCGTGAAGCGTGAATCGAAACGTCATTCGTGATACGTGAAGCGTCAAGCGAAACGTCAAGCATGAAGCGTCAAGCATGAAGCGTCAAGCATGAAACGTCAAGCATGAAGCGTCAAGCATGAAGCGTCAATCGTGAAGCGTCAATCGTGAAGCGTCAATCGTGAATGGTGAATCATGAAGCGTCAAGCCTCAATCGAAACGTCAAGAGTGAAGCGTCAAGCGTCAAGCGTAAAACTTGAACGTCAAGCGTGAAACATCGAGCGACAAACGTGAAACGTTAGTTCCCAATCGTCAATTATGAATTGCATTAGCCTGGATTCACGATTCACGGTTGACGATTCACGCATTTAAGTGAGGTTGTGAAACACCTGCTGCACATCCTCATCCTGTTCCAGTTTTGCGACCAGCTTGAGGACGTCTTCTGCCTGATCTTCTGAAAGCTCAACAGTGGTGGAAGGGATCCACTCCAGTTGGGAACTTAGGACGGGTATGTTTTTATCTTCCAGTGCTTTCTGCATATTGCCGAAATCGGAAAAGCCGCATCGTACTACGATGGCTTCCTTTCCATCTTCTGTTGTTCCCTCTCCCATTTCTTCCAATCCGAAGTCGATGAGTTCGAGCTCAAGGGTTTCCGGGTCAAGGCCTGCCGGAGCCAGGTTGAAAACACCCATTTTATTAAACTGAAAACTTACACTACCGCTGGTGCCCAGGGCGCCGTTTCCTTTATTGAAAACGGCCCGGACATTCGCCACGGTGCGGACTATATTGTCAGAAGCGGCTTCCACGATGATAGCGATCCCATGTGGGGCATACCCTTCATACATGACTTCCTCATAATTTTCCATGTCTTTGCCCATGGCGCGCTTGATGGCTGCCTCGACTTTGTCCTTGGGCATATTGACACTTTTCGCGTTGAGCATCGCACGGCGCAGAGATGGATTATAGGAAGGTTCGGGCCCACCCGCTTTTACGGCAATGGCGATTTCCTTTCCTATCCTCGTGAATTGTTTAGCCATGCGGTCATACCTGGCAAACATTCCGGCTTTACGTACTTCAAAAATCCTACCCATCGTATTATCCTTTTAGGGGTGCAAAAGTAATGATTGGAGGTCTATTAACACAGTTTAACACGAATGATCCGCTGCTTAACATTCCTGAAATACTATAACAAAATGACCAGAGGCTACCTTTGAAAAATAAATTAAAAAACTGCCCACATGAAATCCATCTACACGTTTTCCGTTGTTCTGACCCTGTTTACCGTCATGTCCTGCGAGGTTGATTCCGCTGGCATCAATGTAATTGAAGCCATCCTGGAGACAGATCATTTTGATGAGATCCGGTTAGAATCTTCTTCAGATATCCGGATCATTCAGTCAGATGAATTTAAAGTTATCCTGCGTGGCCGTGAAAAAGATGTGGAAGATGTCGAGGTCCGGGTGGTCAACCATAAACTCACGATCGAGGAGAACCGTGAACATCCCAATGATTTCCTGATCAAAATTTACGTACCAGAGTTAAGCGAACTGGATTGTACCGGCAGCAGCTATGTTTATGGTGAAAGCTATTTCACCCAGGACAGGAATTTTGATATCCGGGTTTCAGGTTCAGGTGAACTGGATTTCGCGATCGATACGGATGATGTGGATCTTAATCTGACAGGATCAGGATATATATACCTCGAAGGGAATGTACAGACCCTTGATGCGGAAATCGTAGGTAGTGGCTGGCTTAGGTCGTTTGGCATGAATTCTGAATTAACAGATGTGCGGATTGAAGGTAGTGGTAGTGCGGAAGTAACGGTTGAGACTGACCTGGACATTTTTATTACAGGCAGTGGAAATGTGTATTATAAAGGACATCCGGATATCAATGCAAAGATTACGGGGAGCGGTGAGGTGATCAATGCTAATTAAGGGTATTCGGTTTGCGGCGGTTGCTGAGCTATAGCCATGGATGCGTGTTAGCAGGTCGAAGCATTGGGTTATACAAATAATATATTATATATTAAATAAAATCACTATATTTGTTTTGTAACGAAATTGAAAATTGTTTGATCTATATCAACATAACTCAATTTCGATTCGTTATACATGAAATAATCCCATGATGCGTCTAGTTTATCGAATCATCAATCTTTTCCGCGGTAAAAAATCGCAGAAGCAGTTGCCCATGGCAACTGCCGAAAAGGAAAAGTATGCGCGTTGGTTAGGAATTTGATTCTTACCTCGCGTTCCTGAACATATCAATCGGTATTCTTGTAATGACTTACAAGTCCGGAAGTTCCACGTGGTGATACTCCTACTCAAAGACAGACATCCGCTTCACGGGTTGGTCCCTGAATATTATTGACAGAAAAGAATCCGTTTCACGGGTTGGTCCCTGAGTTTTCGAAGGGGAGAAATCCGGATAACCCGCCCGCCCGAGTCCCGCTCATTTTTTTTTCAGAAAGAGCATATCAAGAAGCTGTTACTCCCCTTCGACAAGCAGGGACTGCAAACAGGATATGCCTCCATTCAGGATTCACCTAGATTTGATTAGATTTATAAAACCAATCATCTCCAATGTAACGTATCCGCTGAACGAAACGAAAGTTTCATTTTGATTTTCCTGAAGGCTGGATATACAATATTTCATGCCCAATAAAAAATGGCGTATCAAAAAAACACATCAGACACTGTCTCATCTGGAAGAACTGAGTATAGGACGTATGGATGATTTCCTTACGTGCGGTTGATATCGAAAAGTCCTACCCACTTGTAAAATCAAAGCTTCCTAAAAAAATCCTTGCCGGATAATTACGTCAACCCTATAAGAACTGAATCCTTAATCATTAATCGTGACTCATCCTGCCCCAAATCGAAACAAAACATTTGAAATGATTATTGCACTGCTGGCCTGGCTGGCGGTCGTGTTGCAACTCTATCTTATTATTACAAACCGGATTGCATCTCTTCCCGAGACCATCATCCGGTTTTTTAGTTTCTATACGATCCTCACCAATATTCTGGTTGCAATACACTTCTCATACAGGGCTTGGGGTAAACAGGGAAAGTTCGCTTCCTTTTTCACACGCCCTTCAACAGCTACTGCCATCACAGTTTATATCACGATTGTTGGCCTCATCTACAATGTCATCCTTCGGCTTACATGGCAACCTACCGGACTGCAACTCGTGGTGGATGAATTGCTTCACACCCTCATTCCTTTGCTTTGCATCGTCTACTGGTGGCTGTACGATCGGACTTCTGCAATTCCCTGGAAGAGTTTTCTCACCTGGCTTTGGTACCCCGGAGCATATTTTGTTTTTATCATTTTACGAGGAATGCCTTCCGGATATTATCCCTATCCATTCATCAATGTGCAGGAACTGGGGTATGAAAAGACGTTGGTGAATGACGTGGTTATTTTGCTTGTATTTGTAATGGCTTCGATGCTATTTATTGGTATTGGAAAATGGACCAAAAAGGAGAAGAACATCAACAATTGATCAGGTTACGTGTTGAATTCATGTGTTCCTAATTATTGAAAACCTGTACGTTACACAATTACAATCAGGCAACTATAGATGAGTACAAAGTATAATCCCCTAATTTTTCGAACTTATGTTTTCTAATTGGTTTGTAACTCTAACCGCCCTTTTCATCCTTGGTTGTGCCGGGAAAGCTACTGTTGTAGAAGATCCGATAACGGGGGATACTATTGTCGTAAGAGATACTGCCAAGGAAAAGAATCCACACACAGGCCATTGTTATCTTGCCGTGATCGGAAAGGACAGCATCCTGCTGAACCTTTCGGTCAATAATAATATGGTTACCGGATATCTGCACTACCGTTTTAGTGAGAAGGACAAGAGCGGGGGTAAGTTCATCGGGACCATAAAAGGTGATACCATATTTGCGGATTACCAGTTTATGGCAGAAGGAATGGAATCTGAACGGGAGGTGGCCTTTTTGAGAAATGGAGAGGAACTTGTTGAAGGATACGGAGACAGTGAAGAGCGAAACGGCCGGATGGTCTTTAAAGATCATGATGCCATCAAATTTGAAGGAAAACCGCTCAAACATATTCATTGTGATTCGCTCGCGTGGTATTTTTCTAAATAAAGTATTGAATATGAAGTATTTACAATCTTATCATACACAACCAATACAAATCCTCTAAAAAGTATTCTCTCTTGTTTGCTACGTATTAACAGCTATTAATTTTTCATAACGTCGTTCTTGTATTAATTCACTATCTTATCAACGATGACGATAAAACAAGCTAAACACATTATCCTGGCAGAGGACGACGAAGATGATGCACAGTTTTTTGAAGACGCGTTACATTCTGTTCCTGATTCTCCTGCTTTGATCCGCGCCAAAGATGGTGTGGAACTCACTGGCCTGCTACAGGAGCTGGATAAGTTACCTGACCTGATCTTTATGGACCTCAACATGCCCCGGAAAAACGGTACTCAATGCCTCCGGGAAATTCGAAACCTTGAAGAATTTAAAAACCTGCCTGTCGTCGTCTTATCCACTTCTAATTCAGAGGATGTCATAAATGCGGTGTATCAATCCGGCGCCAACCTTTATGTTGAGAAACCAAGTGACATGCAATCCTGGAAAAATGCCATTGCCAAAGTCCTTTCATTAGACTGGAACATCCACCGGCCTCATGCTATTAAAGAGAGCTTCAATTTCAAAGATTTTTAATGAATTGAATTTCAACTGACAGGTGGAGCGAAATATTTTTCGTCAAAATATCTGGTTTCGGTATTTCCTGCAAATATTATTTGTAGCTACCGTGTACTTTATACTGGCCCGACTAAGCCTTAGTCTCCAGTTTGAAAGATCAAATGCAACCCCTGTATGGCCTCCTTCGGGGTTTGCATTTGCCATGATCCTCCTGTGGGGGATTCGTGTATCTCCTGGTATACTTTTTGGAGCATTTGCGGCCAATCTGATCATCTTCATCAGTCAGCGGACTGTAGACTATCCAATAGCCGTACTCCTATCTTCCATCATTGCTATGGGCAATGCCGGGGAAGCACTATTGGGAAATTATCTATTGCGGAAATTTATCCCAAATCCTGACCTTAAAAACTTGTTTTCCAAAACCTCAGCCCTCTTCTATTTCTCCATCACTGCATTAATTATGACCATCTTCAGCAGCCTGGTGGGTACCCTTGCAGTAGCGTCTTCTCACATCATCTCTTCATTTCAGTTTCCGATTGTTTTTGTTACGTGGTGGCTGGGGGATTTTTCAGGCATCATCCTGATCACAATACTTATCCTCGTCTGGTATGGTTATTTCGCCCACCAAAAAGAATCCAGGCCTTATGACAATAGTAAATTGTTGGAAAGTATACTAGTCCTCTTGGGAGTTGTTGTGATGACAGGGGTTGTTTTTCAAAACTGGTTTATGGATTATTCCCTTTTCAACTTTCCTTACTGGATCATACCGGTGTATGTATGGGCTGCATTACGGTTTCAGCAGAAAGAGACGATCACGGTCATCACGATTTCCGCCATCATGGCGATCATGGGTACGGTCCATCATAAAGGCACATTTGGACACCTGACATTAAACGAAGCTCTGATATCCTTACAGGCATTTATTTCCATGATGGTGATGACCAAGATGGCGCTAAACATTACTGTACAGGAACGAAAAAAAACGGAACATTCTCTTCGGGAGATTGGAGCGCAACTGGAAGAGCGTGTGAAAAAACGTACATCCCAACTGGAGGAACGAAATCATTTTGTTGAAACCATCTTCAATTCGTCTATTGATTCAATCCTGGTGCTGGATCAGGAGACACGATGTCTCTCGATCAATAAAATTGCCAAATTCAACCTGCGTATTCCATTTCCGGACAGCATCATCGGGAAAAAATTTAATGAGCTGCCTGAGAGTACGTTGCCGATTGGTTCATTGAATGATATCAAACTTGCATTGCAGGGTGACATGGTCCATCGCAGTCAGATCCCTTCCCCGGTTTCCGATGCATATTTTGAGATCGACTACATTCCGTTACATAATCCGCAAGGTGTGTATGCAGTCTTAATTATTGCACGCGATGTTACACAACGGATTCAATATGAAAAAGAATTACAAGAACAGAAAGTGTTTGCTGAATTATTAATTGAGAGCAGCCCGTACATGATCATGGCGTATGACCAGCAGTATCGTATCACTGCCTGGAATAAACGTAGTGAAGACCATAACAACCTGCTCAAAAAAGATGTGCTCGGCAAGGATACGTTCCAGCTTTTTCCCCAGTATGATAATGAAAAATGGAAAGGTGATATTGACAAAGTGCTTACGAATGGTGAGTCCCTTCACTATTCGAAGATAAAATTTATAAACAAGCCCGGTTGGGGTGAAAGCTTCATCACACCTCTCATGGACAGTACCGGAAAAGTAATAGGAGTTCTATCCATCACACGCGATATTACTGATCTCGTCCGGATGACGAACTCGTTGGAAGAAAAAAATTCTGAACTGGTAAAGACGAACGAAGAGCTATCCTCATTTGCATACGTGGCTAGTCATGATCTGCAGGAGCCATTGCGGAAGATCCAGATGTTTTCAAAACGGATTACCGATTCTGAGCATAATTTATCCCCGACCAGCCAGGATTATTTTTCCCGCATGAAAAATGCTGCCTACCGCATGCAGCAGTTGATCGAAGACCTTCTGGTATACTCCCGCACGGGAAGCCAGAAAGGAAGTTTTGTAGAAACACACTTATCAGAGATCGTACAGGAAGTACGAGAAGAACTAAGAGACGATATTGCACATACTAAAGCTCGTATTATAGCTACCGATCTTAGTACATGTTATATTATTCCGTTCCAATTCCGTCAGCTCCTCCTCAACCTGGTTGGCAACTCCATCAAATTTGCCCGTCAAGGCGTGGCTCCGGAGATCACGATCACATCCTCTATCGGGAATGGAGATCGGAAAATTCATCCCCAACTTGAAAATGATAAGACGTACTGCCATGTAACTGTTTCTGACAATGGTATCGGATTTGATCCGACCTTTAGCGAGCAGATTTTCCGGTTGTTTCAACGGCTGCATGGCAAGACAGAATATCCCGGCACCGGGATCGGACTGGCAATCTGTAAGAAGATCATTGAGAATCATCACGGTGTGATCTTTGCGACCGGACGCCCCGGAGAAGGCGCAATCTTTACCATGTATATTCCACAACATCCCAGGTAATCCCATATCCCACATCTTGTGACGATGCGGTGTAATTCCGATATTGCAACAAGATGAGAGAAATTATTGCAGAATGGAGCAGCTATGTGGTCCCCTGGATCATTGCTCATGGCATCCGAATCGTTATCATTATTGTCGGTGCGTATGTACTCAATAAGGTATTGAGGCGATTCCTGGAAAAAGCGGTTCGCATGTCAATCGTACCTGATAGTGATCTTTCCCGAATGTCTGAAAAGAAACGGGAAACTACCTTGATCCGCATTTTTACGTGGACGCTGACGATCGTCATCATAGTGATTGCATCCATGATGGTGCTGGATGAAGCAGGTGTTCCGATCGGCCCTATTCTTGCTGGCGCAGGCATCATTGGTATCGCGGTGGGATTTGGTGGGCAGTACCTCATCCGGGATTTAATCTCCGGGTTCTTTATAATCCTTGAGAATCAATACCGGATTGGTGACGTAGTTAACTTTGATGGCACTGGTGGGTTGGTAGAAGATATAAGCCTTCGTGTGACAACGTTACGGGATATGGATGGAACTGTTCATCATGTGCCTCATGGTGAGATCAAACGGGTATCCAATCTCTCTAAAAACTTTTCAAGAATCAATCTCAATATTGGTGTTGCATATGACTCCAAACTTGAAGATGTCATTTCAGTTATTAATACGACCGGGACCGACCTGGCAAATGATCCGGCATGGAGGGAGCATATCATCCTACCACCGCAATTCTTACGTGTGGAAGACTTTTCAGAGAGATCGATTCTGATCAAGGTTCTTGGAGAAACTCATCCGCATAAGCAGTGGGAAGTCGCTGGTGAATTCAGGAGACGGATTAAGATGGCCTTTGACAAAGCAGGCATTGAAATGCCTTACGTTCAAACAATATTACACCAGGTCCAACCCCCTGCGCCGATACGTGAAGCAACGTAATTCTGAACCTTGTGTCCGGTGGAGGGGTTGATTTGGTATTCATTTTACTATTAGCGTTATCATGGAATTTATTGATTACTATAAGGTGTTGGGTCTGCAGAAAGATGCATCGGAAGGTGATATTAAAAAAGCCTTTCGTAAGCTTGCCCGAAAACATCATCCCGATGTGAATCCGAATGATAACTCGGCGAAAGAAAAATTTCAGCAGATCAATGAGGCCAATGAAGTGCTGAGTGACGCTGTCAAGCGGGCGAAGTATGATCAATATGGGAAGGATTGGATGCACGCTGACGAATTTGAAAAAGCCCGTCAACGCCAAGGTCAGTCTTATCAGGGTCGCGGCGGGGGCGGACGACAGCAAACGTTTTCTTCAGAAGATTTTGGTGAAGGCGGCTTTTCTGATTTTTTTGAATCGATGTTTGGTGGTGCTGGTGGCGGATCGACTGGATCACGACGCGGTAACCAGGTAAAATTTAAAGGTCAGGATTATTCAGCAGAGCTGCGTCTGGAATTGAAAGATGTATACACTACCCATAAACAAACACTTACAGTTAATGGGAAAAATATTCGCATCACGATTCCGGCCGGCGTAGAAAATGGACAGAGTATTAAAATATCCGGACATGGCGGACCGGGCATGAATGGAGGACCCGCGGGAGATTTAGTGATCAGCTTTGTGATTCATTCTCATCCTGTTTTTCGGCGCG
>JBBREG010000051.1:0-16499 GCA_038203125.1 Chitinophagales bacterium | reverse complement strand
AACGACTGTCGATACCGTCCAGTGAGACGCTAAATACAGTAAAGCCTTTCTCTTTGTACTTGTTGTACATTTCCACTACATGGGGATTTGCTTTCCTGCAGGGTCCGCACCATGATGCCCAGAAGTCAAGTAAGACAACTTTTCCTTTCAGATCGGTCAGGGAATAATTTTTGCCATCAGGACTCTTCATCGAGATATCCGGGGCTGGCATGCCCACCTGGATTGCCTCGGAAGACCGGCTTTGGGAGGCTTGTTGCTCCAGGGATGTAGCGTATGCTCCATAATCTGCTACGTATTCATGGCCTGGATAAGTTTTGGCTAACAATGCAACAGAAGATTTATGTACATCGAAAAATTCAGGACGATTACCAAAGGCACTCATCGCCATCTGCATACCCGCCATAGGGTATTTCGTATTGTTGATGTAATCTTTCACATCATCAGCTGTCAGACGGCCAGTGGCAAGGAGATTCATGGCTTCAATAAAATCCTTTGCACTTTCAGAACCCGTCACGGTCATATCATGTGTACGCATGCCATCAAGTGTTCCTTTCACATTTACATTCCCAGGGTTGTCTTCCAGCACCAGAAATAATTTACCGGCCCCGATACGAAGACGATAGATGGCAGGTGTCAGCGGTTCTTCCAATTTCAGATTAAACCCACCATTCGCATCGGAATCTGCGGTGGCCAGTACTGTGGTATTGTTATTAGGTCCCATCTTATCCAGGTACACCTTCATGCTGGGTGCGTCGGAGATCGTACCGGATACTGATGTCCCTTTTGAACTTAAGGCAGCACAGGATGCCACACTTAATATGGTGATCAGCAGCAGACCGAATGTAACTTGTTTCATAGTCTATGATTTATGATATAATTATTGTTCTAGTATGGATGATAATGAATTCATGTATGAGTCTTTCCAGACGGCAATATTTCCGAAGTCAACACCATCGATGATCATGTGGGTTCCGGTGACAGTCCCTAAACGTCTGAAGTGAACGCCTTGTTTTGCCAGATATGTCACGCAATTGTCAATGAATTCAGCATCAATGGAAATAACAATGCGGCTTTGGCTTTCACCAAAAAGAGCAATATCCGTTCTCTCGGCTTCGAGATTTACATTGTATCCAAGCTGACCTGCCATGGCACTCTCCGTAAGGGAAATAAAAAGACCACCTTCAGAAATATCATGTGCACTTTGGATAAGACCCTTTTCGATCAGGCCACTGATGGCTTCATGAAGTGTGAATTCTGTGTTGATATCAAAATCAGGACATGGCGTGAGACGTATGCCGGCAACTTCCCGGGCATACACTGAGCCATTTGCATTTAGGGGATCAGGTCCTAAAACGAAGATCGCGTCACCCTCTTTCTTGAATGATAAGGTCGTGGCATGTTCTTCTTTTTCAACTAATCCCACCATGCCAATTGTAGGTGTTGGAAAAACAGGTTCAGTTCGATCTTTTATAACTGACTGGTTGTAAAAACTGACATTTCCTCCTGTAACGGGTGTATTAAATTTCCTTGCAGCTTCTCCCATGCCTTTGATCGCATTGACAAACTGATAGTACACCTCGGGATTATATGGGTTGCCAAAATTGAGACAATTCGTAACACCCAGTGGAATTCCGCCTGAACATCGAATATTACGTGCAGCTTCTGAAACCGCGATCATTGCACCGACATACGGGTCTGCCTGTACGTAGGCACTATTACAATCAACAGTAAGCGCCAGAGATTTATCTGAGTCTTTTAAACGTACGATAGTAGCATCTGACGGATCATTTGTATTTGTATTTCCCGTTCGGACAGTATGGTCGTATTGTTCGTAGATCCATCGTCTGGATGCGATATTGGGGGATGAAATTATTTTTTTTGCAATCATTATCAGCTCATCTGTTGAAGGCAGTTGAGGATCGAACGCCACAATTTCATTCATATACGCTGGACGGCGGAATTCACGATCATAGACAGGGGCACCACCACCGAGCACTAAAGAATCTGCATTTACCTCGGCTACTTTTTCTCCATACCGGTAGTATTCAAGTTTGCCTGTATCCGTTACTTCACCGATGTGAGCACACTCCAGGTCCCACTTGTCAAATACATCGATGATCTCCTGCTCTCGTCCTTTTTCAACGACCACAAGCATACGTTCCTGGCTTTCGGATAAAAGGATCTCCCACGCGGCCATATGCAACTGACGTGTGGGAACCAGGTCCAGGTTGATGATCATGCCCGTACCGGATTTTGCACTCATTTCTGACGTAGAGCATGTTATGCCTGCCGCACCCATGTCCTGCATGCCTATAACAGCACCTGTTTTGATAACCTCAAGGGTTGCTTCGAGCAATAATTTTTCCTGGAACGGATCACCGACTTGTACTGCGGGCAGGTCTTCGGCTGAATCCTCTGTCAGGTCTGCGGACGCAAAAGTTGCCCCATGAATCCCATCACGCCCTGTAGCAGAACCTACAATAAAGACCGGGTTACCCGGTCCGTCTGCACGTGCTGAGATGGTTTCTCCAATTTTGACGATACCAACTGACATGGCATTGACGAGAATATTTTGCTGATAGCTGGGGTCGAAATACACTTCACCTCCTACAGTAGGTACACCGAGGCAATTTCCATAGTCCCCAATGCCACTGACCACACCTTTGATCAGGTGCTGCATATGTTTGTTGTGCGGATCCCCAAAACGAAGAGAATTGAGTGCCGCAATCGGCCGTGCCCCCATGGTGAATATATCGCGATGGATCCCTCCGACACCTGTTGCGGCACCCTGGTAGGGTTCCAGAGCAGACGGGTGATTATGGGATTCGATCTTGAAAGCGCATGCCAGACCATCCCCGATGTCAACCAAACCGGCATTTTCTTCACCGGCAGCGACAAGGAGACGGCCGCCATCTCGTGGAAGGGTCTTTAAGTATTTGATAGAGTTCTTGTAGGAGCAATGTTCACTCCACATGACTGAATAAATACTGAGCTCCGTAAAATTGGGCTCCCGACCCAGGATCGAACAAATATGGTCAAACTCTGCCTCCGTGAGGCCGAGTTGGCCAGCTACTTTATAATCAACGCTTACTTCAGCTTCCTGCATAATCAGTCATATAAGCCGTAAAAATAATATTTGGCGGCGATAAGCGCAGGCATAATTAAAGATGGGTATTGGATTTTCGCTTATTCCCGGATGATGATCGTATCAATATCTCGGTCACGGATCAATTGATTCAGCGCAGGGATCTTTTCCTTTTTTACTTTTTTATATTCCTCAATCAACACATCAATTTGGTTTGATAATTCCAGCGCCACTGCTTTAGCTTGGTCAGTAGGAGGGAAGTCACCATTCGACTGAGCACGTCCGATATAAGCCAGCTTATCATTCAGCCGGATCGGAAAATTTAAAGGATCCTGAGAACTCTTGTTCTTTGTCTGATAAAGACCTTCCTCAATATAAGTAATCACGCTATCGATACGCGTGATTTCAGCTACCAATACAGTATCATTAGTAATTCTTGTTTTGTAATTGGATAACTGTAGTCTGAGATCCCGTAAGCTGACAATGGTTTCATGAGCTTCATTTATTTTATCACGGATCTGCATGGCGAATATTTTATATTGATCATAATCGTCCGCGGTGGCAGATGATCTGGGGTCTTTAAGAACCGTAAATGGTTGGCGTAATTCTTCATCATTATATTTCAGCACCATGGTATAATTTCCCGGGATACTTCTTGGCCCATCTCCGTTTCCTCCCCAAATAATCATATTATCAACTTTACGTGCAGGGGGAGTTCGCAGATTCCAATGAAAACTGTTCATCCCTTTCTTTGGGGATAGCAGATACGATTTATCTTTTTCTGAGGTACTATAATGAATGAGACTATCACCGCCATCATTGAATATGGTGATGTGAACAGTATCTTCTTTGCGCACTGAATCAGGTAAAAAATAATAGGCATTGAGTCCGCCTGCATAATTTGTCCCGGCGTCCGGACTTTTTCCGCTGCCCGCTACATTTCGATATGAGGTTGCTGGTTTGTATAAGGTTTTTGTTTTTGGTTGAGATGAAGACACCTGATACAGTTGCGTTAGATCATCCAGGATCCAAAAACTTCTGCCTTGGGTAGCCGCAATCAGATTGTTCTCTTTTATAGCCAGGTCCGTGATGGGAACAATGGGCAGGTTTAATTGGAGTGATTGCCAATGAAGACCGTCATTAAAGCTTACATACATTCCGCCTTCCGTGCCCGCATACAATGTACCGCTCGCGGACGGATCACTGCGGATCACACGGCTGAAATGATCTGCATCAATACCATTTGTAATGAGGTGCCATGTAGTCCCGTAATCTTTAGTTTTCAGTAGGTAAGGTTTGTTGTCACCCCATTTATACATTGTGGCCGCCACATAGCACCCACCATCATGGTGGGGATCAGGTTCAAGGCTATTGATCATAATCCATTTTGGTAAAAAAGAAGGTGTCACATTTGTCCATGTGCCACCACCGTTTTTAGACAGATGGATAAGTCCATCATCACTACCGACCCACAACAAATCTTTTACGCGAGGACTCTCTGCAGCTGCGAAAATGGTGCAATAATATTCAACAGTTGTGTTGTCCTTCGTGATCGGACCACCTGACGAATTTAATTTTGATGTATCATTTCGGGTGAGGTCCGGACTGATTGTACTCCACGATTGACCTTCATTCGTCGTCACATGGAGATAATTGGAAGCTGTATATAGTTTCTTCGGATCATGTGGAGAAAAGAAAATCGGGAAATTCCATTGAAATCGATATTTACTGTTACGTGCACCATGACCTAATGGAAAATCAGGCCATACATCAATGCTTCTGGATAGTTTGGTTCGATGGTCATATCGTTTAATGATACCTCCATAGCAACCTCCATATACGATGTCATTATTTAGCGGGTCTACTGCGATATGGCCACATTCACATCCCGCCGTCGATTCCCAATCGTCTTCTCCAATTCCACCACCATCAGTTCTGCTTGATATGCGTACGGTACTATTATCCTGCTGCGCACCATAGATTCGATATGGAAAATGATGATCTGTAGTAACTCTGTAAAATTGCGCAGTTGGCTGATTGTGATAGGTAGACCAATTTTCTCCACCATCAAACGTAACCTGGGCACCACCATCATCACCTATGATCATACGATCTGCCTGATCGGGATCAATCCAGAGATCATGATGATCACCATGAGGTGCATAGTAAGAGGAAAATGTACGACCACCATCTTTTGATTTATGATAAGCCACATTGACGACATACACAATCTCTTCTGACCTCGGATCTGCATAGATGCGGGAATAGTACCAGGCACGCTGTCTGAGGGCACGATCACTGTTTGTCTTCTCCCATGTTTTACCTGCATCATGGGATCGGAAGATGCCGCCCTCTTCATGTTCTATGATGGCCCATAATCGACTACTGTTGACGGGTGATACAGTAATGCCTGAAATACCCCATATGCCGTTGGGAAGACCTTGAGCAGCAGAAATATTGTCCCAGGTATCACCCCCATCTTTACTTTTCCACAGAGCGGATCCTTCACCACCGCTGCTCATTTCATACGGATTCCGGTGTACACGCCACGTGGTTGCATAGAGGATTCGTGCATTAGAAGGATCGATGATGAGATCTACAGCACCTGCTCGTTCATTGACAAAAAGTGTTTGTTTCCAGCTTTTCCCACCATCTGTAGATTTATAGATACCCCTTTCTTTGGTGTCTTTAAACAGATCACCCAGGACGGCGGCGTATACGATATCAGGATTCGCCGGATGAATCTTTATGCGGGGTATATGCCTGGAGTTTTTTAGACCTATGGACTCCCATGATTCCCCGGCGTCAGTGGATTTCCACATTCCACTGCCGGAGGACACATTGCCACGCATCGTTTTTTCACCACCACCTACATAGATTACGTTGTGATCTGAAGGTGCGACTTCAACAGCACCAATACTGCCGCCAAAATACCCATCACTTATGTTTGACCACGATTGGCCCCCGTTTTTGGTACGCCATACACCTCCTCCTGTAGAACCGAAATAATACAATCCTGGCTTCCCGCGCACGCCGGTGACACTGGCAGATCGGCCCCCTCGGAAGGGCCCGATGCCTCGCCATTCAATACCTCTAAACAATGATGTATCCACAGGTGTATATGATGGAGCAGATGTTTTGTTTTTTTGGCACAAAAGAGTGCCCCAACCAATCAGAGCAATGAAAAGACTCAAAAGAAATCTGTAGACCATGGTGGGCTTGTTATACTTTTATAGGTTTAAATGCAGCAAATATGAGTTCGGAAGATAAGTTAAATGATAAAGATTGTTCTTCACTTCAGATGGAGGTTCAGATCAACGAATCGTGGATCAACCGTGCATTAACAGAGCGTGCATTGACGATACCGATCAATGAACAAATCCAATTGACCAATCTCAGCATCGCCATACAGCCAGGTATCCTGGGTATCCATGCCAATCTCAAGGAAAAAGAAGGAACATCTGTTGCCGTAGCAGCACACCCGGTCTGGGATGCACAACTCCAGCATCTCAGGATTGAAGATCTCCAGGTAGATACCACGAGTAATAATATTTTCCTAAAGGGGGCCGGATGGTTTGCGGAGAAATTTTTAACCGGGAAATTAGACTCTAAGATTGAAGAGCAGGTGAATAAAATGCTGAGGGAACAGGTGAATAAATTTAAGTCAGGTGCTGTCAATATTCCCATTCCAAAAATGGGACATGTCAAAACGATGATCTCGGAATTTACCATCCACGAAATCACCTTGCTGCAAGGAGCTATTTTGGCAAAATTTACGATTGATGGAAATTATGTTATTGACTTGCAATAAAATCAGTGTATGATGCACTGATTAAATTTCCACCGCTCAGTCAGGCATTAGCTATTTAGATCCAAATTTTCAATTCTCAGCAGTAATGCTCTACACCCTGAGACTAATCCGATGTAACCCGGGTCGGTATTCTTTGAATATGATGTTTTTTATTTCTTCCAGGTGAGATGGATTACCAATAAAATCAAGTTCTTCAATATCTACAATGATGATCGGGTAGGAAGGCTGGCTGTAAAAAAATTCGAAGTAACTATCCTGGATGGTCTGAAGGTATTGGGCAGTGATATTCTGCTCATAGCCACGATCACGTTTATTAATTTGGTCGAGAAGTTTTTTAGGTGTTCGGTGCAGATAGATGAGAAGATCCGGGTTAGGTGATGTCGCATTCAGCATGGAAAACAAGCGTTGGAATAACCTGTATTCTTTTTCATCGAGATTTTTCCGTGCAAAAATTAATGTTTTCCAAAAACAATAATCAGCAACAGTAAACTCATAAAAGAGGTCATGTTGCAAACTTAATTCCGACAACTGTTTATGTCGTTCTGCCATGAAGAACAATTCTACAGTAAATGCATACCGCTCCTGATTTTGATAAAAGAATGGCAGGAATGGATTGTCATCAAATTCCTCCAGGACAAGTTTGGCAGGATAATCACGGGCAATCAGTTCGCATAGACTGGTTTTTCCCGAGCCTATGTTTCCCTCAATGCAGATGTATTTATACGGCGTCGTCCTGCTCATCTGGATTCAATATATAGACTTCTCCGGTATCGCGACATTCCAAATAGAGCTCTTCAATCGTTTTATTCAGCACCGGATGGACTGTATTACAAGCGATTTCCATAAGAGGAATAAGAACAAAATTGCGAAGCTCGAGTAACGGATGGGGGATGACGAGATCATTTTCATCGATGACGTTTGTGCCTGCCAGCAGAATATCAATGTCGATGTGGCGTTCATGCCATTTTTCACCCGGTAAACGTCCGGTTTCTTTTTCGATATTTTTAATGGTATACAGGAGCTCCGCGGGTTGGAGAGGTGATGAGATACAAAATACCTGGTTGATGAACCAAGGCTGATCTTCATGTCCCCATGGCTGGGTCTCATACAATGAACTTTCACGTTTGATATCACCAATACGTAATACGATCAATTCTTTGGCTCGTGCCAATTGATTCATCTTGTCGCCAAGATTACTGCCGAGGATCAGATAGTAGAGATAATGTTCCATGGAAAGGAAGAATGGACAAGGTATAAAATCATCCCGTTTCCAGGCTTATTACCTATGTATTCCGCGATCGTAGGCGCCAGTGTAGCGGAAAATAGTTTTTCCACCCTTGTGAGGTTTTCTTTGCCCATCCCAGGTTGGTTTCCTCAAATTGGAGGATATACCATCCCCCTTCAACGTCCGGCGGCAATGAATTTGTGCTCCGCTCCAGATAATCCAGGGCAGTCCCGAGATCCAATGATATTTTTTTATAAAAAGCTGAGGCCAACTCCGATGTACATAAAAAATGATCAGGTATAAAATCCCTGGACTTCATGATGCCCGCATGCGCCAGAAGTTCAGCTCTTGGAAAAGCGGCTACAACCTGATTGGCTATCTCTTCGGCATCGGTTGTGATAAATCGTACACTATCCTGATCTTTCTGTAATCTGATATCACTTTGATTCACAAATTCGGCCAGCCAATCAGGCATGGTCATAAATTGACTGTATTGTTTTTTCGATCGGTAGTTATTTTCAATTTCTTCTGATTCTATTTTTTGTAGAACCGAGATAAACAATCCTTCCCCTTTTACCCGGTGCGGAAAGAGCTGGTAGCCGATCGCATTACCGGATTGAATCGTCGTGATTGACCATTCATCCGGAAATTTTATTTCAATGGACCTGACCATGTTTTGGTCTACAGCATGTTTTACGTTTTCGATATTTTCCTGATGGGAATAAGAGCACGTGCTGTACAATACATACCCTTGATCCTTAAGGCCATGAATAGCATCATCCAGGATCGTATGCTGAAGAATCGAACAATCTTTCACTAACCGGGGCGACCACTGTGTAATGGCCACAGGCTCTTTGCGCATCATGCCTTCCCCTGCACATGGCGCATCGATCAGGATTACGTCTGCAATCGGCTTCCGAAATTTAGATGATTGTTCGCCACTGAGAAACGTATTGATATATCCTCCTTTGATCAGGTTCTCGCGCAGGACGGTTCGACGTTGTGGTATCACTTCATTCGCAATCAGAATATCACCCCGATCCATATGACTTGCCAGGATACCTGTCTTGCCACCGGGTGCAGCACACATGTCAAGCCAGATTTTCGGTTCCTTGTTTAATACCAGTTGATCCAGAATAAAATCAAGGATCATAGAGGATGCCTCCTGCACATAGTAGGCGCCACTGTGCCAGTGTGGATCCATATGAAAAAAGGGACGGGATGCGAGATAATAACCTTCATCACACCAGGGCACCTTCGTCAGGTTCGGAAACGATGTCTTTCCTTTAAAATGATTGAGACGGATGCTGGTGGGGACGGGCTGAGACAGAGACTCAAAAAAGGTGTCAGCTTCATTTCCAAGCTGGAGTTTCATCCGGGCGACAAATGCAGCAGGCAGATCAGAGCTCTCAATCATCTAGTGGCACTACTAGTAGTGCCACTACTAGTAGTGCCACTAGAGGTTAACGGATTGATTGTCAATAGCCCCAGATAGTTATCCACACTATAAATTTTTAACTTTTTTGTGAAGGATTCCACCGGTCGCAAACATCTGATCCACTCGCCTTGATACCAAAGGATCTGTTTCAAGGACGGGTGCGTGATGCGGCTTGATACGTGCATCAATGATCAGGGGAGCTTTGCAGGACCAGTGCTTGTCAACAAACTTCGAGTCGACACCATGAATATCACGGGCAGGATTCGACCGTGTGAATGTCGCCCACAAAAAATTATTCAAATGCTGCGCCATCCAATCGCTGTCTTCTGTAAGAATCCACAAGGGCCATGGATCCATATCCCTTCCTCCAACTGCATTCGTTAGATCGTTGATTTCAAGTATAGCGTTTTCCTGATTTGTATAGGTTTTAAATGAAACAGCTATAATTCCGGGTAAAACGAGATGAAGTGATGCACAGGAAGGCGGCAACGATAAATGAGAAGGAATAGCATTGCTGAGGTGTCTGATTTTTGGCCCTCGTGCAGCTATGATAAGTTTCGAACCGGTATTCCAGCCATCTCCACTATAATCGAGTGTATCAATCGTTGTCTGCGTTTGAAAATGAAGATCACGCGTTAATACAATTCTGCTTAATATGTGATGGAAGTAAGCTGGTATGTCATGTGTTGTTAATTCAGGATTATCATCAGCACTGCAGATGATCAGATATTTAGTCAATGATGTCTGTCCCTTGCCAAGAAGATGATTGGCAATGGTCAGGATCTCTTCCGGAACCGGGTCGCGGAATGGCATGTAACGCTCAAGACCGATAGCTAATAATAAAGGATGAACCCCTGCCGCATCAACAGCATGTACTTCTTTTAAGCCGGGAAATTCCTTTGGTGCAAGAGGTTCTACCAGTTGGTGTATCAGCCATCCAAAATTACTGTCTTCCTGGGGGGGACGGCCCACCACTGTAAATTGCCAGATGGGATGCTTCCGATGGTAAATGTTCTTTACTTCCATTACCGGAAAATCATGTTCTAAGCTGTAATACCCCAAGTGATCTCCAAACGGACCTTCAGGTTTCTTTTCATTTTTCCGGATAATGCCGGTGATACAAAAATCAGCATCTGCAGATAGTACAAAACCATCTTTCCAAAAATATCTGAATCTTCTTCCCGCCAGAAGACCGGCAAAGGTTACTTCACTTAACCCCTCGGGCAACGGCATGATAGCCGCAAACGCATGGGATGGCGGACCACCAACGAATATGGTGACTTTGAATTCTTCAGCCGACTTGTTATATAATGTGTGATGAATACCAATGCCGCGATGCAACTGGTAATGCATACCCACTTCCCTGTCCGCTATGTATTCATTTCCGCTGAGCTGAATGCGATACATGCCTATATTGGAATTCATCATTCGCTGATCTCCAGGTGCCAATGTCATGACTTGTGGTAGGGTAATAAATGCCCCACCATCTTTTGGCCAACTTACGATCTGCGGCAATTGACTCAGGGTTGTCTGAGCATGAAGAATTGGTTTTTTCAAAGCCTTCATGGGCAATCCTTGCAGAGCTGTGAATGGGGTGGAAAGATATTTTACGGGATCTTTAAAAAAGGAAGCAGGATCAGCTTTTAGTTGAATAAGTTTCTGAACCCCTTCAAGCTGGTGGCGAAAAAGATATGCTGTTCGTTCGCGTGTACCATATAGATTAGATAGAGCAGGAAAAGGACTCCCTATTACTTTTTCAAAAAGGATTGCAGGTCCCTGGACGTCATGTATACGGCGATGGATCTCGGCCATCTCCAACATGGGATTACATGGTTCTGCTATCCGCAGCAACTGGTGCGGTTCAAGATCCTGTATAGATTCTGAAAGGGAAGAGTAGGCCAAAGAGAAATCAGATAATGTGGATAAAGAGCTAAAAATAGGATCATTAGACTGTTTATGTGCATAAATGTTTGTGATGTAAGTATCCACGCACCTTCGCAGATTTTTATCTTTGCCAGATCGGAAGTGAAGATTTTCATTTTCCTAATTTTTTCCGATTGAAGCGATACGTTCTTTTCCTGTCAAGTTTTCTTTTTCTTTCGGTCCGTATTTCGGGTCAAACAGATCCTCCGTCAACAGGTTTATCACAGATCCAATTTATTAATGGCATCTCCAGGTATCGTGGTTCATTGATCCGTAACATTCAGGATGTAATGGCTCGGCTGGATAAGGTAAGTGACAGTTTGAAAAGGGTATCCGAATTTCCAGAGCAGCATGATATTTTTCGACATGAGCTCAAAGAAAAGATCATCAAATCGTCACACGCCGGAGTCCATTTATTTTTTTGGGAAATACATGCATCCTTATCAGATGGCACCCGGCCAGCGTATAAAAAATGGTTGAATGAAAATCAATTTTCTTTATATGAGCTGAACGTAATGATTCAGCGGAAACTGGTTGTTCCTGAAGCGCCCTATAAACTTACAAATTCGGAAAGTCTGTGGCAGGAATTTTCCTTTTACGAGATTCAACATGACCATATCCTTTTTGATATCGGAGCAGGTAATGGATTTATTTCTTTTATCCTTGCGCTATCAGGACTTCCATTACAGATCTATACTACAGAAGTTGATCAAGGCTTTATTAAGTATCTGCATGACCGGATGGCAGAGCCTGTATTTCAGGATATACAATCAGATATTTTTTTAATTTCTGGTCTCGAGAAGTCTTTAGGAATTAAGGATGTCAAAGCTGATCGAATTATCTTAAGAGAAGTATTTCACCATTTGAAACATAGAAAGGAAATCCTGAATGATATCTATCAGCATCTTACTTCAGATGGGCATTTACTGGTGGTGGAAGCAACTAAAGATCTCGAATCGAAAGAAGCTAAAAATTGCCCGAAGGCAGTAAAATCAAGTGAAATACTGGACGCTTTCGAAAACGCCGGATTTGATCTGATCGAAAGAAAAACAATTGATGGGTCAGAATTCTTCCGATATAAAATCAAATAAGCAAAGTAAGGAGGATATTTTGCCGAATATTACAATCTATATGAGCTCCTGGTCCAGAAAACTATTTTATTCATTTCCTCCCTCCATCCGCTTTATGCTCCGGTGGCTATTTTTTCTGCCACATGATCTTATATCAAAGGTGACGTCGTCACATGACCTGGTCAAACCGCCGAGAAGACTTATTTATACGGGCGGTGGTGATTTCCTGCAAACAGGGGAAGACTTCGTGGAGGATTTTTTGAAACAGGAAATTTTATTTAAAAATTCATCCGTGCTTGATGTGGGTTCAGGTATTGGACGCATGGCGATACCATTGACACCTCACCTAACGGATGGAACATACGAGGGTTTTGATATCATGAAAGTTGGAGTGGCGTGGTGTAGGAAAAATATCACTGGCAGATATCCAAATTTCAATTTCACCCTGGCAGATCTTTCAAATGATCTGTATCGAAATCAGGGTAATGATGCAGACATGTTTCGCTTTCCATACAGTGACGAACAATTTGATCTTGTCATAGTGATCTCTGTATTCACGCATCTGATTGCATCTGAATTAATGAACTACACTTCTGAAATTCACCGCGTTTTGAAGCCAGGCGGGAAATGTTATTCGACATTTTTTATTCTGAATGACACTTCCAGACAGGCAATGGTGAAAGGAAAGAATGATTTCAATTTTCAAATCCGGAAAGAGAATTACAGATTGATTGATGAACAGGTCCGCTCAGCAAATGTCGCGTATGAAGAGTCCTTTCTTCGTACTAGACTCTTTCAGCCAGGTCAGTTTCTATTCAAATCAATTATGCATGGAAATTGGAGCACTGGACAATCTGGCAGAGCTATTGACTTTCAGGATAGGGTAGTAGTTGAAAAATTGTGAGACGCTGCCATCGGGAGGTGATAGTGATGTCTCAAATATGATTTATTCTCATATAACTTTTTACCTTTGCCGCTAAATGACTGGATTTTGAAAATCTATCAGGATCTCCTCCAACACATCCTGGATCATGGCGTTCAGAAAAGTGACCGCACAGGCACGGGTACCATCAGTACATTTGGCTATCAGATGAGGTTTAATCTGGCAGACGGGTTTCCCCTACTGACTACAAAAAAAGTTCATACGAAATCTATTATCCACGAGCTTCTCTGGTTTCTCACCGGGGATACCAATATTCGGTATCTACAGGATCATGGTGTCCGCATCTGGAACGAATGGGCAGATGATCAGGGAAACCTTGGTCCTGTCTACGGCCATCAATGGCGCAGCTGGTCCGGAGCAGATGGCCAGACAATTGATCAGATATCTAATGTGATCAGGACAATTGGCGAAAACCCGGACAGCAGACGAATGATCGTTTCCGCCTGGAATGTGAGCGACCTCGATAAAATGGCACTGGCACCCTGTCATTGCCTGTTTCAGTTTTATGTGGCGGATGGCCGATTGAGCTGCCAGTTATATCAACGATCAGCAGATGTATTCCTGGGTGTACCATTTAATATTGCCAGTTATGCACTCCTTACCTTAATGTTAGCTCAGGTCTGTGGTCTGGAACCAGGTGATTTTGTCCACACGTTTGGGGATGTCCACATTTACCTGGACCATCTGGATCAGGTGCATGAGCAACTCAGCCGCCAGCCCAGGAGCCTTCCAACAATGAAATTAAACCCCGGAATAAAAGATATATTTTCATTCCGTTTTGAAGATTTTACTTTAGCCGATTATAACCCGCATCCGCCGATTGCGGCGAGGGTTTCTGTCTGATTTAATCATGCATGTTTAGAACCAATCTAAATAATAAAATGTGCGGTAATCGACTGAGTTTAAATGTCCTATCTAATTATTTTTGCAGCATCAACAGCGATCCATCCAACGTCTACACTCTTTTTTATGCATCATAACTGCTTGAAATACTGCCTTCTAATTGCGTTTAGCTGGATTCTTCTTGTAAGTAGCGCATCCTCCGCCCCCACTTTGGATGAAGGCAAAGTCTTATTCCAGAACTATTGTGCCAGTTGTCACAATAAAAACATGAAAGATGACCTCACAGGCCCCGCCCTGGGAGGATCTCAGGAAAGATGGGCTTCTTATACCCAGGAAGAACTCTATAATTGGATTCGTAACTCCCAGGTCATGATCGCAGCCGGACATCCCCGCGCCGTCGAACTTTGGGCAAAATGGAAGCCAACGGTCATGAATTCGTTCCCAACCTTTACAGACGATCAGATCGGCTCGATTTTTCTCTATATCGATGATACGTTTACCAAAGCACCTCCCGCTACTGCGGCTGCTCCCGGCGCAGAGTCTGGCAGTACAGTTGACCGTTCAATGGATTACATCTATTGGATCCTGTTTGGAGTCCTCATCCTGGTAGTAGCTATTCTTGCCAGAGCCATCAGCAATCTGAGAAATATTGTTGCCGCCGAAGAAGGATTTCATCCACACCCCAACACGTTAAAGACAGTATTGTCCAATAAAGGTCTGGTTGCCTTCCTGATCTTCGCGCTTGTTGTGCTGGGCGGATATACGACGGTAAAAAATGGTATTGCCTTTGGTCGTCAACAAGGCTATAAACCTGATCAGCCGATCGCATTCTCACATGAACTCCATGCGGGTATCAATGGCATCGATTGCCAATATTGCCACGATGGAGCACGTCGCAGCAAACATGCTGTCATTCCCTCAACCAATACCTGTATGAACTGCCACAAAGCCATTGAAAAAGGTACAGAATACGGTACACAGGAAATCACTAAAATCTTTGCCTCTATCGGATATGACCCGACCACGGACAAGTACATTGAAAACTATGATAAGCTGAGCAATGAAGAGATCAAAACTATCTACACCAAGTGGATTGCAGACAGCTATATGAAGGATCGGAATCTGACTGCTATGGACCGCAGAGGAGAACGTACCGTACGCGAGCAATGGGAAGAAATATCCTCGTCACTAACAAATGAGTTGAAAGAGAATATTTCAGGTCCGATTGAATGGACACGTATTCACATGCTGCCAGACCATGTATATTTTAATCATGAGCAGCATGTCACAGTAGGCAAGATCGAATGCCAGCAATGTCATGGGAAAGTTCAGGAGATGCCTGAACTGTATCAATATGCTCCTTTGAGTATGGGATGGTGTATTAATTGTCATCGCGAAACGGAAGTTCAGTTTAACGCGAATGAATATTACAAGTCCTACGAACAATATCACGAAGCACTCAAGAGTGGTGAGAAGACCAAAGTGACTGTTGAAGATATAGGTGGTCTGGAATGCCAGAAATGTCACTATTGATCTCAACACAAAACGAACAACTTTCTATTTCAGAATTTAAATAAGATCATGAAAGATCAGTCATCATATAATGATATTTGGATTGGGTCTGAAGACCTGGGCCGCGATGAAAAGTTTGTTGAACAGGCTACCCAGGAGATGCCAGATGCCTCGATACCTGCGATGCTTGCTCAGGGTGCTTCTTTTGCATCAGCCACTACAGGTCGCCGGGACTTTCTCAAATATCTGGGTTTCAGCATAAGCGCCGCAACGATCGCTGCCAGTTGTGAGATACCACTGAAACGCGCCATCCCGTATGTCACCAGGCCAGATGACATGGTTCCTGGTATTGCTAATTATTTCGCTTCATCGTATGTGTCAGGTGGTGAATACTGCAGTGTGCTTGTCAAGACCCGTGAAGGACGTCCGATTAAGATAGAAGGGAATCCACTCTCCAAAGTTACCTATGGTGGTACCTCAGCAAGAGTGCAGGCATCGGTATTGAGCTTATATGACACACATCGTCTTCGTTCACCACAGATGAGAAACGGCGAAGGCAAGTATGATGTAGCCACTTGGCAACAGGTAGATGATATGATGGCTTCCGCTCTGACACCTCAGAGTCGCATCGCTATTCTTACCCATTCAA
>JBBREG010000050.1:0-16636 GCA_038203125.1 Chitinophagales bacterium | reverse complement strand
CAACAACATGCAGCACCGGTCATTGCAAAAAGATTCCCCATAGCGGTGTATGCTGAAGCTGCTGCAGGTTATGTTCCTTCTCCAGCCCGATTAGTATCATCAGGAACTTCTATTCGTGCAGGTGTTGGTCTTGGGTATGGTCTGAGTTCGAGATTGCAAGTATCAATTTCAGGCGGTTATATGCTGCAGAAGAATGGGTTTGAATTCCAAAAAACTTCCACCTCCAATTTTCCGAGCTTTGGCGCGAGAAGTGATTTTCATACACTAACGCCTGACAAACTTCATTTTATGTACACCCGCGCAGGACTTCATCAACGTTTTCATCGTCACATATTTTCACTTTTTGGAGGCACACAATATCTGTATGGAGCGCAAGGGAATATCGTCATCCAAACGCAGGATCAATTGGCCGGAGAATCTGAAACATCAAAGTACGCATGGCTCAATCTGGATAGTATGAAACGTTTGCTTTGGAATGCAGAAGCCACATACGGATATCAGATTACGCCCAGGCTAAGTGCGCATGCAGGTATACGATATTATTTTTCGGAAATCAGTTCAGAAGATACCCTCGAAGGGTATTACTGGGACGGCAAGCTGACATCGGCCAGTCCATTTCTGACACTCAATTATCATCTTTATGGGAAACGCTAACTATTTCACTGGTCTCTTCCTCCTGATTCCATGCTTATTTGCATCATGCGTGAAGGATCCACAGGATATACCGAGTTCCATTACCGAGGATCCTGCTTTTACCATTTCAGGCACATTCGGTCAGGAGCAAATTGATATTCAGGCTGGAACTGATGGCTGGACAATGCAACCTTTGATCGAAGATGGTGATTCGACAAATGTGTATAGAGCTATATTCAGCAAAGATGGTTGTCTCGATGCATGTTTTCCATCACTCGAATTCAGATTTTATAGTCCGCTTACGGGTCGTACTGCAGGTGAAGCCGATTTTCATGAAACCATACACGCTGGTGAAAAAGAATTTGTGCTCTCTGATGAAGAAAGAAACAGGTATGAAATACTCCTTCAGACGCATCCGGGCCTGTTTATGAGCGGATATAGTTTGTGGGATGATCTAAATAATCCGGGTTCCAATCTTGAAGCCCAGTATGCAAGTACGATCAGGTATGGTGAGGATTTGAATGTATGCTTTCAATCTGTGGCATTTTCGGGTTGTCAATACAGCCAGTGTATTTATTTTGATCCATCGACCCTGATACCATGTATAGCGTATATCGTACCTGCTATGGAAAGTGCACGTTACATCAGTCTCAGGGCTGTTCCAAAAGGCACACCACCATTTACGTATCGGTGGTTTAATTATGATTCATCAGCTACGATACTGCTTCCTGTGTTGGATTCGGTAGCTGAAGTTTTTGCTGGAGTCACGATAACGGATGCATTAGGAAATCGTTCTGAGATCAGCCAGATCATTCGTATTCAAAACATGAATGTGGATCCATGTTATTTCCCCATCACCCTTTCAAGTATACCTGTTGAAAATAATAATGCGGTGTACTTTGCTAATAACGTGGAGATCATATATCGGGATATACAGGGTGTTGAGTGGAATTCCTTACATGGTGTACAACCTGTAGATGCATTCCTGTTCATCAATGATGTCACCTACTTTGATCAATTTCTTGGTACACTGCCGGCATATAAAACTGATATAAGTTTTCAGGTAGACCTTTTTAATATTGTATCTGGATTGTCGCGTCCCTTTTCTGCGCAAAATGCTGTGATTGCGCTGGCGCACACAGAATAGATATTGTCCATTGCACTTGACCCCGGTGTTTCTCAGAATTCGTTTCTGCGAGGTGCTTTACCAATTCCCTAGCCTTCGCCTCCTCCTTCGCCTCCTCCTTCTCCTTCGCCACCTCCTTCGCCTTCGCCACCTCCTTCGCCTTCGCCTCCGCCTCCTTCTCCTTCGCCTCCTCCTCCTCCTTCGCCACCTCCTTCGCCTCCGCCACCTCCTTCGCCTCCTCCTCCTCCTCCTTCGCCTCCTCCTCCTCCTTCGCCTCCTCCTTCTCCTTCGCCTTCTCCTTCGCCTCCTCCTCCTCCTATTTCAGCTTTCCCTTCTTATCTTCCGGCATTCATCCAATAAAAGCTGATCCGTGAGTATACGTCTGCGTCTTATTATCCTCAACTTCCTGGAGTTTTTTGTCTTTGGATCGTGGCTGATCTCCTTTGGGGGCTATATGATCAATACCCTTGGATTTACCGGATTGCAAACAGGGAGTATTTATGCTACCATGGGTATTGCCAGTGTATTTATGCCACCATTATTGGGTATTGTGGCTGATAAATGGATCAACGTGGAGCGTGTTCTCGGCATCTGTCACCTGATTGGAGCTGGCCTGATGGTTTGGGCTTCTACGGTTACGGACTTCCAGACACTGTATATCGTGATGCTGCTTTACTCCATGTTCTATATGCCAACAATCGCATTATCGAATACGGTATCGTATATCGCCCTGGAGAAAAACGGGTATGAAATTGTTAAATCTTTTCCACCGATCCGAACATGGGGTACGATTGGATTCATATGTGCGATGTGGTTTGTGGATCTGACTGGATTCTCAACGTCTGCTCAACAGTTATATGTCACGTCCGTAGCTGCACTCGTAATGGGGATTTATTCATTCTTCGTAACTAAATGTCCACCCGTCAAATCAAAGGCTAAGAAGGGCCTTGTCTCCTCATTAGGATTGGATGCATTTGTTTTGTTTAAACAACGGAAGATGCTCATATTTTTTGTGTTTGCCATGTTCCTGGGTGCTGCACTTCAGATCACAAACACATTTGGTGGGACTTTTCTGCTTGATTTTGGAGAAGATTATGCAGATAGTTTTGCAGTACAACACTCCTCGATCCTTTTATCCATTTCCCAGATATCTGAGACTCTGTTTATTTTGACCATCCCGTTCTTCCTGCAACGATTCGGCATAAAGACTGTGATGCTCATGAGTATTTTTGCCTGGGTACTACGATTTGCATTTTTTGGAATCGGAAATCCCGGAGACGGACTTGTGTTCCTTGTTTTGTCAATGATCATCTATGGTATGGCGTTTGATTTTTTCAATATCTCAGGCAGCTTGTTTGTTGAAAAGGAAGCTGATATAAAAATGCGCGCGAGTGCTCAGGGCTTGTTTATGTTAATGACAAATGGTCTCGGAGCTTTTGTCGGAGGTATGTTAAGTGGATGGGTGGTGGATTATTTTACATCCGATGGCGTGAAAGACTGGCCGAGCATCTGGTATACTTTTGCTGCGTATGCACTTATATTAGGTATTGCCTTTCAGTTTATTTTCAAATACAAACATGATCCGGAGAAATTATTCGCAGTAAAACATTGACGAATTACAAGTGACGAGTTTTTGGATGCCAGATTCCAGACTCATGACGTAGTTTTAGTGACGAGTTACAAGTGACGAATTACGAGTATAGAATTACGAGTTTTTGGATGCCAGATTAAAGATGCCAGATTCCAGACTCATGATGCAGTTTTAGTTACGAATTACAAGTGACGAGTGACGAGTTTTTGCATGCCAGAATAGAGGATACCAGATTAAAGGATGCCAGATTCCAGACTCATGATGCAGTTTTTTAGTTACGAATTACGAGTGAGGAGTGACGAGTTTTTGGATGCCAGAATAGAGGATGCCAGATTAAAGGATGCCAGATTCCAGATTCATGATGCAGTTTTAGTTACGAATTACAAGTGACGTGTGACGAGTTTTTGTTGCGAAATTGGATAGTAAGTGACGACTCTACACGACAAATAAATCAGGATTCTAGATCCGCGACTCACAACTCACAATACACAAGTCACAATTAAGCGTTTCTTCCGACGCAGTTGAGATCTACAAAAGCTTGTTGTAAGCGATCAACGAACGTTTTTTCGCCGGCGCGTAGCCATACACGAGGATCGTAATATTTTTTGTTGGGCTTATCATCTCCATCCTGATTGCCGATTTGGGCCTGGAGATAGCCATCATTCTTCAGATAATACTGTCGGATGCCATCCCAGAATGCCCACTGCATATCCGTGTCAATATTCATTTTGACAGCACCATAAGTAATGGCTTCGCGGATCTCTTCCTGGCTGCTGCCAGAGCCTCCATGGAATACAAAATTGATTGGATTAGGACCTGTTCTGTATTTCTCCTGAACAAATTCCTGAGACTTCTTGAGGATAATAGGTTGAAGAGAAACATTGCCTGGCTTATACACGCCATGCACATTTCCGAAAGCTGCAGCAATCGTGAAATTC
Source organism: Chitinophagales bacterium (assembly GCA_038203125.1). Classification (GTDB taxonomy): domain Bacteria; phylum Bacteroidota; class Bacteroidia; order Chitinophagales; family Saprospiraceae; genus Opimibacter. Next base: position 12,348 of record JBBREG010000050.1, on the reverse strand, counting down.
GGGCTTACGGCTTTTAAAGATTCATAAGCATATGCCACCTCTTCAGGCTGTGTATATAATTTAGCATTATCAACATGGGAATTGTCCACACCATCTTCTTCTCCACCGGTCACGCCCAATTCAATTTCAAGTGTGATACCTAATTTACTCATCCTGCGCAGGTAGTCTACACATATCTCGATGTTTTCATGAAGTGGTTCTTCAGACAGATCGAGCATATGTGAACTGTAGAGTGGCTTACCATATTTTGTAAAATGATTTTCCTGGTAGTCCAGCATTCCGTCCATCCATGGTAAGAGGTTTTTTGCACAATGGTCTGTATGCATGATGACTGTAACGCCATATGCTTCTGCCATATGGTGAACATGTTCCGCTCCCGAAATGGCTCCAATGATGGAAGCCTTTTGTCCATCATTACTCAACCCTTTGCCTGCATAAAAAGCTGCACCCCCATTACTAAACTGGATCATGACGGGCGAATTCACTAACCTGGCTGTTTCCAATACAGCATTGATCGTCCCCGAACTGATCACATTGACGGCAGGTAATGCATAATCATTTTCATTTGCATGTTGCAGCAGATCGCTTACTTCCTGGCCATGAAGTACTCCGGGTCTGAAGAGTGTGGTTTCGGTTGACATAGTAAGATTGAGTTTCTAAAAAATTGGATAATGACAAAAATAGGATTTCGTTTTGCAATTAGATAATTCCTTTTGCTGCGAGATATCTTTCTGCATCCAGGGCAGCCATGCAACCTGTGCCTGCAGCGGTAACAGCCTGACGATACACTTTATCAGCAGCATCACCTGAAGCAAATACACCCTCCACTCTTGTCCTGGTACTTCCAGGTTGTGCTATGAGATAACCTGCTTCATCCATGTCCAGCCATCCTTTAAAGATGTCCGTATTCGGTTTATGGCCGATGGCCACAAAAAATCCTTTTACCGGAATCGTAGATCTAATACCTGTCTGATTGTTGATAATGCTGACACCCGTTACTTCCGTATCACCCAGGATCTCTTCTGTTTCTGAGTTCCAGTGGATTTTAATATTCGGAGTCTTGACGACGCGTTCCTGCATGATCTTGCTGGCGCGCATTTCATCACGCCTTACGATGAGATGCACCAGAGGTGAAAGTTTACTGAGATATAATGATTCTTCTGCCGCCGTATCACCGGCACCTACTACGGCCAGTTCCTGACCTTTGAAGAAGAAGCCATCGCAAACCGCACAAGCGGAAACGCCTTTATTCGTCAGTCGTTTTTCGGATTCAAGGCCCAGCCATTTGGCACTTGCTCCTGTTGAGATGATGACTGCATCCGCTTCCAGTTCGTCGCCAGAATCTGTCCATACTTTGTGAACCGGCCCGGTGAAGTCAACTTTGCTGATGACAGCATATCGCACATCCGTACCAAAGCGCTCTGCCTGATTGCGAAAGTCATCCATCATTTGAGGCCCCATAATACCCTGGGCATAACCAGGGTAATTTTCTACGTCTGTTGTAATCATTAATTGACCGCCTGGTTCTACACCTGTGTAGAGTACAGGTTTAAGATTGGCGCGGGCTGCATAAATTGCGGCTGTATAACCGGCCGGCCCGCTGCCTATGATCAGGCAGTGGATTCGTGAGTTCATCTGTGGTGAATTTTTATGTTATCCTGATTGTTAGAGCTTAAACCTAACCAACGAATACATGATTTGTTGGATCGAGGCCCAAATGTAAGCGATTCCAATCTGTTCCTTTAACGGCTCACCACAAACATTGGTCTAAAGGTTGGCTGGGGAAACAGAGAGATTGGTAACTTGGCCATGCGGTTTGAATTTTGAGACTATGTTAAGCTTTATCTACCCGATTAGTTATCTCCTCTGCCTCACGGGATTGATACTTTGGTTCTATTTCAAGGACAATCGTTCGCGCAGCCAAAAGATGAGTTCATTATTTATGATTTCCTTTCTGGTCTACCTTCTGGCGCTAGCCTTTAGTGCGTCTACCCTATCCTATAAATTACTGATCCTTTTCAGGGATATGATGATCCTGGGTGTGATATCTACCTTTTTCAGCTATGTGAAGAAAAATAGCCTGCTCGTATTAGTTGGCGCAGTAGTGGTATATGGACTGCTTCAGTTCGTAGGATTCAATATGTTGTTTGATACATTCCCGCAAACAAAGGAATCTGTGTCAGAAGTCAATGATGAATTTGAATTATTGATTGAAACTGAAAATGGAGGGATTCCGCATAGTTATGAGCGTCTCATTACAAAATTTGGCCTGACTGTCAAGCCAGCATTCAGCCCTGCAGATCCTTCGATCAGCAGGTTGGATGAGTTTTTAGTTTTGGGAATTCCGGATGCATACGAAAGTGAAATGGATGAGATTCTGCGTGAACTGCACCGGTCGGAAGGAACAGCATATGTGGAATACAATGAAGTCATTACCCTGGAGGTAAGAAATACTGAGTCAGTGGTGAGTGCTGTTAATGCAAAACACGTCAATGACCCTATGGTAGCTCAGCAATGGGGCTGGGATCAGATTCAGGGAGACAGGGTTCATGAAATACTTTCAACTTCCAATGCAATACCTCTGAAAAAGGTATTGATTGCGATCATTGATTCTGGTGTTGATGCACACCATCCTGATCTCAATGGTCAGTTCCTTTCAAGCTCTTCACAAAATGATACGGATCCATTAGGTCATGGAACACACTGTGCAGGTATAGCTGCTGCGATTTCAAATAATGGTATTGGTGTAGCATCATTACTTCCGAATGCATCCTATGTCCAGGTTACGAGTGTGAAGGTGATGAATGCCATGGGTGTCGGGAGTCAACACGCTACGATTGAGGGTATGATTAAAGCCGCCGATATGGGTGCAGATGTCATCAGCATGTCGCTGGGAGGTTTATCTTCTGACAGCAAACAACGAGCATATGAAGAAGCTGTCAGATATGCAAATGCCAAAGGTGCCATTGTCGTAGCGGCTGCGGGTAACAGTAATCAAAATGCAAAAGGTTATGCACCAGCAAATGCAAATGGAGTCATTACAGTTTCTGCAATTGGTTCGGATCTAAAAAAAGCACCGTTTTCAAATACTGTGCATGATTTAAAATTTGGCGTGGCAGCACCAGGTGTGAAAATTATGTCTACCTATCCCAACCAGCAATATAAAGAGCTCGATGGCACCTCCATGGCGACCCCAATGGTAGCAGGCCTTGTTGGATTATTAAAATCATTTAACCCTAAGCTTACGACAAAGCAGGTATATGATATCCTGAATGATAGCGGCAAGAAATTGCCAGGTGATCGTACAACAGGCAGAATGATCCAGGCAGCAGATGCGCTGGAGAAAGTCATGGATTAATTTGGGATTTTTGATTTGGGATTTTTGATTTTAGGGGCGTCTTTGGCGGAATAAAATTTCCCCAGTGCTGTACACTGTGCTCCAAGCCCCATGCGCCATGCTTTCCTGCTCACCAGATATACTTACAAGCTTTAATCAACGTCATGGCATCCTCTTCAAACTCCCCTGTCATAGAGACGGACATTGATGCTTGATCATAGACTGGTTTACGCTCGTGGAGGAGTGTACTTGCCTTTTGGAATGCTTCATCTTCGGACATGTTAGACAAGAGGGGCCGGATGGAACGATGCTGAATAAGAGAGGCCAGTAAAATTTCTTCCGGCCATTCCAGGTACATGGTGATGCCGTGCTCCATCATCCAGGTCATGTTGTGATGGTATACAGGCAGTCCACCTCCTGTAGCAATTAAGGCATGATCATACGCGAAGGTTTGACGAAGAATTTCTGCTTCTGTAGTTCTGAAAAAAGCTTCACCCTGTGTTTCAAATACAGCAGAAATCGATTGTTGGCATTTTGCTTCAATCAATTCATCAGTATCTATAAAATGTGCCATCAGGTGATTGGCGGCATGGCGACCGAGTGATGTTTTCCCTGCACCCATGAAGCCTACGAGGTAAATACGCATGACAAATTCAAAAGTAATATTTTTGCCCCGTGCCGTACCGATCCTACCTACCACTAGGCTGCCTGCTGAGTTGCCTGCTGATCTTCACAGATTGTAAACAGACTCCTGCTGTAGCTGTCAATGAAGACAATTCGACGTATCAACCAAAAGGCGATATGTCTGACCTGCTATACAATCCTGTGAGGCCGGATGGCAGTATAGATAGCTCTTATCTTCCGATCCTTACCCTGGATGAAGCCATTTTTGATTTTGGTGAAATAAACCAGGGTGACATTGTAAACCACAAATATTCGTTTACCAACACAGGCACTGCACCATTGCTGATCCTGAATGCAACTTCTTCATGTGGTTGCACTGTGCCCGAATGGCCAAAAGATCCAATACAACCGGGAGGAAAGGGTTCTATTCAGGTGAAATACGATTCGGCAAACAAAGAAGGTGATCAAAGTAAACTGGTGACTATCTTTGCCAACACTTTTCCCAACCAGAGTGTAGTTACGATCAGGGGGAAAGTGGTTAAAACCAAATAGTCAGGTATGATATCTCTCTTTATGTTACAATCCGGTGCAGGAAGCATGGGCGCTTCTTTGTTGCCATTATTATTGATGTTTGTTGTCATCTTTTTCTTTTTTATACGTCCACAGGTTAAAAAGCAAAAGGAACAGACAAAATTCCTTGAATCACTTGATAAAGGCGAAGAAGTGGTCACTACCAGTGGCATCATCGGTCGCATCAATAAAATTGATGGTGGTATCGTAACACTTGCTATAGCCGAAAAGACTTTTGTTCGTATCACGAAGGGATCTATTTCCCGGGAAATGACAGAAGCTTATCGCAAGGCTGGAATTACTAGTGAGGGGACCGCGTCGTAAGTCGAAACGACCAGGTTACTGCTTTATTAGTTTCGAAATCGCCACATGATCTCTCCATTTCCAATGAATGAGATAAGTTCCATCTGGCAAATGATCGGGTATTGCATATTGAAGTATTTCACTCGCTGAAATATTAACTGTATTTGCAATAGCTCCTTTTGCATCGATCCATGTCAGCATACAAGGCAAATTCCTGGTATTGCTAAGCATGAGCTCACCGGAAGCCGGATTGGGCTGGATTTTTATTTCTTCAATATCCGATACTGCATTGGTTGAGGTTCCTCCTAATTCTTTCCAGCGTGCTTCGAATTCCTGTCTGTAGATATTGGCAATAGATTGATCATGAATGATCAGTGTATTTTCATCATTGATATGGTCCGCTGAAAATGTCCAGTTATGTGAACCTGTAATCACCACCGGATCATCATCCGGATGACCTTCATCTATAATTGCATATTTGTGATGAAATATATTTGAAAAATCATGTATTAACACACTGACACCAGCTTGTCGTAACCGGGAAACCGCCAGTGAAGAACTTTCTTCATCCTCCAGGATGACCCGGACACTTACACCGACCAAATGACGATCAATAATAGCATCCACAAGACTTTCCATGGTCATCAGCAATAGCCCTATGTCAAGCCTGTGATCTGCCGCCTGCACCGCCTCCATGATATGACAACTCGTTTCATCTGATGGCGAGAAATAAGATTCGACTTCTGTATCGGCCATAAAAAACAAATGTGCTGTATTGTCATCCTTACCCTCTCCATATGCCGCATCCTTATGTGCAGGATTGCTACCCCAAAATTCATCGAATTCTTTTCTATAGTTCAAGGCCATGGCCTGGTCATGAAAAATGATCGCATTATTCGGATCGGTAGCGAGTTGGTTAGCACTATGATTTGTACTGCCTGTCCATAACCAGGCTTTGGAAACGTCGTCTGCGTCACCAATTATAAACTTGTTATGCATAATGCCATCTCCAGATCGAAATAAGACTGGAAAAGTTAAGGTACCCTGCAGTCCACTGTTACCTGTTTCTTCTTCAGCCAGGTACCGAACAGTCACACCTCGCTGCACAGCTCTGTTAACCGCCTGGATGATACTTGAACGTGAACTATTGTACATCGCAATGTCCAGTGTGGAGGTAACTGCATCAATACGTTCAATGACATCAGTTTCTATAATTGATGTCCCAACACCATCCGGATGACTCCCGTCGGAATAGGTTGAATCAACAGATCTGTTGAAAAATATTTCAATGGTATTCTCAGGATTCGGAGCAGCAATAAAAGTTGGAAGAGAAAATGTAGTGTCCATCCCGGAGTCGTGTCCTAAACGAACCTGATATAACTGACCTGAAATCAGATTATTTGGCTCAAATTCCACTTGTTGATTGGAAACAAATACTTCCTGGTGTTGTGTAAAATCATCAATACCATATTCTACAAAATATCCATCCGATGCACTGACTGTCCAGATCATTCCGGTCAAACCAAAAATAGGAAATACGGTAGCAGGACGTATTAGAGTGCAATTCTCTTCAGATACTTCAACAACATTCTGTGTCAGCAACTGATATTGATTGTCCTTATAGATCCATACACCAGAAACTGCGATAGGCGTAGCAGGAATGGGTTGATCCTTTATTGTGACATCATCTGGAATGATCATTCGGGAACTGCGACCCCTCGAATCAAATATCCTGTACCAACCATTCTCAAAAACTGGTTCGCATGATACCACACCAACACATTCCAATTGGACCAGCATGGCTTCAAAAAGATGTGCAGTTGAATCAAGTTGGATGGATTTGTAAGCAGGAAGTGAAAGACCAGATCCGATCTTTGTAAAAGTGATGACGGGCGATATCTGTAATTGGCCTTTAAAAACAGAAATGACGCCTGTGACGACAATCGAATCACCTGCGCCTGCATTGGAGAGTTCTTTGGAATAAATAGCAATCCCTGCCTGTGCATCCTGCAAATACCGGATGACCCCCAATTCTGCACCCGTAGTAATAATACCGGTGGTAGTTACTACTGAGCCAGGAGGTAATGCTTTAACCTCGCTTATAGATTGTTGACTAATCAACAATGGCAATGTCCCTAAAAAAAGAAAAGAGACTACGGATAGTCTCTTTCTCCATTCAACTTTTATACTCAAGATTAAAGTTTTTCTACTGTGACATTATCAATACGATATGTCGTGGTTTGTCCTCCAGGACCGCTACCAACATATTTAAACCCTACACGGACAGGTCCCGTAAATCCGGAAAGATCCACATCACCAGAAGGAATAAAAGTATGATCAGGATCCGAGGAATTTACAATCGTACCACCTAACTGCGTCCAGGTTGCACCAGTAACATTTGATCCATTAAAATTAGAAGAGATCCAGACACTGAATCCATCATGTACCTGAAAAGCTTTGGCAGTTTCAAATGTGATTTTTTTTGCTTCATCTAAAGTAATAGAAGGTGTTATCAACCACGATTCCATTTCAGCTCCGGTATCGCCGAAAGCTGTGGCCTGGGCGTAATGATTGCCTTCAAATATTTTGGCTCTCCATAATCGTGTTCCTTTCACTGCAATATTTGCCCAACCTGGCAGAATGATATCATCATTGTCATCTATACTTGTAAAGCTTTCATTAATTTCGGTTGTACCTGTACCACCGCCGGAAACATCATTTGCATTCCGAATGATAAGCTGAGGTGCGTTGAATTCCGAAATAAGCGCAGTGATCGAAACAATACCAATAGGCAGTGCATTACCTGCGAATGTAGACTGACTTCTTGTAAACAGGAGCATACTGCCTGACGCATCCGTGACGATGACTTCACCGGAAAAAGAAGAAGCACCCGTTAATGTGACCTCATTAATTTTGACAACTGTTGATTCCCATGCTTGTGCATTCGCCAAAACTTCTGCAATAGTTGCGACCCTGGGTGTGACATCACCAGGATGTCCCTCAAACGTAGCTCCGCTTGCTTTTACACCATCGATCTGAAGAAGGCCATTAAATTCACCTAACGTTCCCCCAGTGACATCAATGGATGCCTCATCACCAAGATTCAGAGAATGGTTGGCATCAAAACGTAATACTATGCCACCTGTCACATCCTGTATATATAAATTTCTTCCCGTGACAGATTGAGATGAAAAATCACTAGTCACAATTCCCCGGATGCTTCCGGAAGGAATTGCAGTAGTGCCATTTGCAAAAAGTGTTTTTAAAGAAGCGATTGTAAATTCATTTGAAGCACATCTCGGTCCAGTCATATTGACATCATCCACATCGCGGATCGTCAATTGAAAATCATCTCCAAAGACTCCCAGAACTGCTGTAATACTTCCATTCCCTTCTGGCGTGAGATCCCCTGCAAATCGTGCAAATCCGCTTGATCGAAGAATAACAGTTCTCTGGGCACAATCCTGGATATCCCTGTTCAGACTTTGATCCAGAATCGCATCTGCATACGTTTCGCCCGCATCACCAGAGGTAAACTGTACACCTTCGATTCGTATCAGCGTACTTACATCAGACAGTTTCAACTGATCGATGGTAATAACTTTTGGTACGACGGGATTGCCATATGTGGCCGGCACAATAATGTCCGGAACAAATGGCTCAGGAATGCGTAGGAGATCACCTGATGCCTGATCGACCGCCATCCCTAATTGGATGAGTCCATTATAATCTCCCAGCCATAAGTTTTTTGCTTTGACATATACCTTTCGTCCTACCGGATAGATGGTAAACATGTCGGCCATATCTACTCGTATTTCAATACCCCCTGTTTCATCTGCGATGACCAGTTGTTTGAAAAAATTCCCTGCCTCATCATTAGAGATCACGATCCCGGAAAACGTCAGATCCTCCGTGATCTGCTCCTGCTCATCCAATGTATGCATGGCTTTGATTGCAGCAATCGTTGTATTCACAGGAAGATTCGGATCGAATCCGCCAGCAGGTGGCTGATCAAATTCCTGGTCAACACATGCTATTGGAGTGAGCGCAACCAGGAGCATAAGAATCCAGGTGCTGAATGAAGAAAATTTATTAATCCCGAACATTGCGGTTAGTGATTGTTGAAAGAAGTTCATTATGTTATTGTCTGTCGATGTAAAATGTTTTAAAAACGAAGTCCCAGTTGGAGGAAGTAATTCAATCCTTCCATGTAGGAATATTTCGTTGGAAATTTGTTGACGTCTTTTGTTGCCAGATCGAAACGATATTGTTCAAATCCGCCATTTATGTAGTCTGTGTTATTCAGGAGGTTGGTGATACCGATGTTGAGTGACACGGTTGCATCATCCATCAGCCATTTTGGTTTCCAGGATTTGAAAAAGGATAGGTCAATTGTCCAGGCCGGATCAACCTCTTCCTGTCGGATGATCGCATTCCATTGATCACTCCCGGTTTCAACCAGTTCCACTGCACTTTCTGTACGACGGATTGGATTGAAGTCAATGTAGTTATTTTCAAATCGGTTAATATTCAGGTACAGGGTCCAGAAACGTTTTGATTTGTATGTTAGGCCTGCTGTGTAAGCACGTTGAGGTGTTTCTGCAACGAAGAAATTCTTGGCGTAAATCGTGATATTCTCCTGGAGTAACGAACCGCTGTTGTCACGTGTGAGTGTAGCAATGGGCCGTGATGTATAGATATATTGTCCTACGGATGCTGCTGCACTTACCGTGAGACTACCAGGAATTACCGCATACTGCACTGCGCCTTCTATTCCCTGGAAACGTTTATCAATATTGGTCAGGGTAAAATTGGCAAACGTGTTAAGGTCATCATGGTAAAAACTGGTTGATTCTATCCCATCTTTCGTTGTAATATAAAATCCTGATACCGATACTTTGAGATAAGGGGATTTATAATCATAACGGGCTTCACCGGATTGTAATTTTTCAGTTTCCAAACCACTCACTACAGTATTGCGGGTTCGTGGAGAAATAAAGGCATTTCTGAATGTCGGTGCATTTTCCGATACCATGCCTGAGAGTGTGAAATAATTGCGTCCATCTATCTTATATCGCAGTAATCCTTTACCTGATGGGAGGAAGAAGTTGTATTTATCACTCTCGCCAAAAGAGCTATCAGGGAATTTTCCATTTTGGGTCAGACCTTCTCTGAAAAAGGAATGATTTTTTACGGCTCCGGCAACCTGGATTTCCCATCTCGAAGTCTCGAGGCTGTAGGATGCCCACCCTGCTTGTTGACGAATGCGGCTGTAATAATCATATCCAACCTGATCACCAACATGAACGATCCGATTAGGTCTTCTAAGGTCATTTTGAAGCGCTTCCGTATTGCCCGGAAAATCCTGTTCGGCAAACTTGTCCCAATCGATATAAAATTCACCGCCTAGCAGATCTGTGATAACTTTATAATTCCGGGTGTCCTGAATAACAACAGAGGCACCTGCACGAATCTGACTACGTTCACTGAGTTGATATTCAAGGACGATATTTCCACTTTTTTTGGAAATATCATTACGGCGATCTTCCATGATATATTGGGATAATCTTCCTGTCACATCATTGCCTTCAATACCATCTACATCTTCTATAGTGTAATTGCTGTTGAGATTGATTTCATATAATCTGTCCCATTGTACCTGACGTAAGGCTTCATCACCCGCAAGCTTGTCGTAGAGCAGACCAGCCAAAGCGGGATCATCCAGGAAGGAAGGTAATCTGCGGTAATAATCTGGTCTCGGATCTCCTGCAAACAACCAATCCAGTTGTTCATTACCATTTTTGCCGGTTTGATATCCCAAAGCTGTAGTTACTTTCAAATCTTCAGATGGTGTCCAGTCATGACTAAGGATCACGATGGGCTGATGACCTGAATACACTTTACTACTGCGTTTTTCACCTTGTTGAAATCCCCATGATGGGTTGTAATAGTTGTTATCGGCGATATCATACATCTCCTGGATGACAGAAGAGTTACCACCTCGTTGATACGGAGAACCAAATCCTGCAAGGTTGAGATAATGCTTCTCATTGAATTTTCTTCCAATTGAGGCGAAGTACGAAAATCCATCATAGAATGTACCGGGGATATATCCTTCCTGCGCCCAACGTCGGGATCCGGAAAAACTAAATGCCCAACCAGATGGTAAGAGTCCGGTATTCCATGTCGCCATCAGACGGTTGCGGTAATTACGGTTGGTCACTGCAAAATTGACTTGTTTTTTTCGCCATTGCGTTGATGCTCTCAGGTCCGTATTACTGGTACCAGCGATACCGCCAAAACTCCAATCCGAAAACTCAGAACCGACTGTAGCATCTTCATTGCGCATGACATCATTTAAACCACCCCAGGTGCTATAATAGATACTGCCTGATTCCAGGTCATTGACCGGAATATTGTTTAGGTAACTATCAAAGTATAATGATTGTAAACCTCTTCTCCGGAAGTTGGCCGGACCAAACGTGTAATCAGTCATCCCGCCAAAAAGATCATCGCCTGATCGGAGTAGGCCCGAAAAACCAGAGCTTTCTACATCATCAATGTCATCAAGCACGATCGTGGGCAGGTCACGTCTGATATCACTTGCTCCAGGGTTTATTCTAATCGTTCCCAGATCTAATGCTTCCGAAGCACTCATGCTCAGTTGCCAGTCAATAGATTCTGTATTGATCTGAAACACAAGATAAACTGGTGAGTCAGGCGCATGTCTAATGATGAAATGGCCTTCGGCATCAGTTGTCACCTTATCCGGAAACTGAGATGTCACGATAATGCCAGGAAGCGGATTTCCGGATAGCTCATCCAGGACGGTTCCCTGAATATTAACTTGTGATTGGCCGAAGGTGACGAGGGTCAATAAAAGCAGACAGATCAGGAAAGGTCGAAACATGGGCGCAAAGGTAACTTTCTCCCCTATTCATAGGTCGTTCGCCCATTCGCTTTCACACTTTAAACTCGAATATTTGGTTAATACATGGCGTTTGATCACCTCATTTCAATCATTTTAACAAACTTCGCTGCATGAAAACGTGGATCAGTCTGCTGAGCTTGATGATCATGGCAAACCTTGCCAGTGGGCAAAAGACATTTGAAGTCGCCTGTATCGCATTTTATAACTTTGAAAATCTCTTTGACACCATTGATAGTCCGGATACGGACGACTTTGAGTTTACTCCCAAGGGTAAAAACCTTTATAATTCCTATGTATATAACGATAAGCTGACACGTTTGTCGCAGGTTATAAGTGAAGTTGGTGCAACATACACACCTGACGGTCCAGCTCTACTTGGTGTTTCTGAGGTTGAAAACCGAACTGTATTAGAAGATTTTGCCAATCAACCTTTAGTTGCGGACCGGAAATATCAGATTCTCCACCGGGATTCGAAAGACCGTCGAGGCGTCGATGTGGCACTTTTGTACCAGGCTAAATATTTTACGCCCGACACTACACTTTATTACTCCCTTCAATCAAGTGATCCTGGTGAAGAGATCAG
>JBBREG010000049.1:0-16779 GCA_038203125.1 Chitinophagales bacterium | reverse complement strand
ATTTCTTTCATCGGAAGGTTACTTCATAGGGTTTCTGATCATTCCTTTTGTGTGAAATCAAAATAGCGATTCTGCAAGCGAGTGAAATCAATTTTCTAAAACCATTTAAAATTTACTTTTTATGAAAAACATGTTATTCTTCTGTCTGATTCTGTTTTTCCTTCCTTCATGTGAAAAGGAGACAGTATCAACTTTTTCTGAGAATGAAATTGCTGAACGAGCTTCCATTAAAATCCCTGTCTGTCATTATGATGAGGATGAAGGGACGTGGAAGTTTAAAGATGTTAACATTAATTCCTTGCCCTCACATATCGCGCATGGAGATATCCGGCTCGATGATCAGGATGGTGATGGATTTGTACCTGACAATGAATGTAACATGGGAGGCCCGCAAGGTGATTGTAATGACACGAATGCAACGATCTACCCAGGTGCAGAAGAAATCCCCGGTGATGATATTGACCAGGATTGTGACGGTGAAGACGCACCTGCTCTGTATTGTCCATGTTTTTCACAGGAAAGCCTCGAAGACTTGTACGATGTAGCATGGCAATGGGGATGGTGGAGTGATGTCCCTGGATGTAAAAATGCTCCCTACGAGAACCTACTCGAACTTTGGATAACCAATGCCGGTCTTCCGAATGATAATTACAATTTCAGTGCACAGGCAGGCACAATTAACGGAAATGCTTTTGCCTCATCAGCTATTTTCAATCATGAAACAGGTCAATTTGACTTACTATGTGGCGGTTACACAACACCGGAAATAGCAGAGCCATGCCGGCAGATCCTCAGCAATTTTATTCAGGACCTTCGGATAAGTCATCCTACTTGGGACTTTTGTGTGAGGTTCCCATAAAACAGATTGACTGTAGTACAAATGACCCCTGACCCCATCCGGCCTTAGTTCTAAGGCCGGTTTTTCTATTTATATGACCCTTATTGGGAATTGAAGAGCGGAATGTTGCTTCATCGTTCAAAACCTGCCTTCTGTAGAAAAATTTACGTAGAAAACTTTGAAACCAAAAATAGTTTCCTATGTTTACACCTGCAAATGAGTACGACTTCACAAGAAACAGAATGGTTAAAAAGGGTTGAGAGCCTGTTTTTCCGGTTTGGGATCAAGAGCATCACGATGGATGATATAGCGACGGACCTGGGTATTTCAAAGAAGACACTATACCAGATGGTTGAAAGCAAAGATGACCTGGTAATCAAGGTATTGCAACAGCATATCTCAAAGGAAAAATCACAATGTATGGTGTGGTCTTCTGAATCGAAAAATGCTATCGAAGAGATCCTCTCTGTCATGAAAGCCAATTCCCAGGAGATCAGCCAGATGAAGACCAATATCCTCAATGACCTCCAGAAATATCACCGTGATGGATGGTTGATGATCCGCAATTATCATTTTGACTTTGTCCACAAGGTGATCAAAGACAATATTCAACGCGGTCGTGCTGAAGGATTATACCGGGAAGATTTTGATGTGGATACCATTGCCAAGCTACATCTCTCAACCGGTTTCAGCCTGTTTGACGAACAACTTTTCCCTTTTGATTCCATACCGAAAAGCACCCTTTTCCATGAATACATCATGCATTTCCTGCATGGTATCGTATCGCCGAAAGGCCTCAGTTATTTAAAAAAGAAACTTTCCTGACATGTTACGAATCACATTATTTCTGACACTCATCCTCATCGGTGGATGGCACCTAAATGCTCAGACGACCATGAGCTTGTCGGAAGCCACTGAATATGCATTAAGTCATCACCCGGATGTACGACTTGCCCAGCTAAAAGTGAAGGATGCAGAATGGCAGATCAAAGAAAATAAAGCTACGGCCTTGCCAAGTGTTACACTCGGTGTGAACTATAGTTATTTTTTACAGCAGCCTGCCATTCCAGCTGAAGCTTTAGGCTTTCCCGGAGAGCCAGGACAGAAACTTACGTTTGCACTGCGGAATAATCTTGCAGGGAAACTTGCAGTCAATCAATTACTTTTTAATAACAGCTATCTCATTGGTATTAAAGCAGCGAAGCTTTACAGGGATTTTGTTACACTTGAACTTAAGGCTGTAGAAGAAAAACTCCGGCAGAGTGTTCGTGATGCATATTTGCCTGCACTCCTAATTACCGAAAGTGTAGAAGTGCTCGACAAGAACATAACCAACCAGGATAAACTCATCAATGAGACACGCGAAATTTATAAAGCTGGTTTTGTCGAACAACTCGATGTAGATCGCCTTGACCTGATTGGATCTACGCTAAAAACAGAACGCGAAAGCCTGTTGAGGCAACGTGACATCCTCCTCGATGTATTTAAGTTCTCGATTAACATGCCGGTAGCAGATGAGATCATCCTCTCAGATGATCTGGATAGGTTATTAGATACGTATGCGGATATCAATCCTGAAGAGGCTTTGGATTATAATAACCGACCTGATTACATCGCCATATTGAAAGCCCGCGAATTAAATGAATTGCAGGTTTCGCTTTATGACAAAGACTGGCTTCCAACTGTTGCAGCATTTGCTTCGTACGATCCAAGCTTCCAGGGTAATGAAAAATTGTACTGGATACCTTCCGCGATTGCCGGTATTTCCGTCTCAATGCCGATTTATGATGGTGGATTATCTAAGGCCAAACAAGAGAGAGCACGGATTGCGGCCATGCAGGTCGATGAACAACGCGACATGATGTTGCGTGCGTTTGATCTCGAAATCGAAACTGCACGCAACCGGTACAGAAATGCTGTGCAAAAACTGGAAGACCAGGAACGTAACCTTGCATTGGCTCAGAAAATTAATGACACGTCGCTGATCAAATTCAAAGCTGGTATTGGTTCCAGTTTTGAGGTATCGCAGGCGCAGGCAGCATTATACCAGGTACAGGCTACGTGGGTAGCAGCACGTTTTGATTTATTGAATGCAATAGTTGGATTTAATAAAGCCCTGGGTAAAATTTAATTAGTACAAACTCCAATTTATTACGACCATGAAAAAATTCACAGATATGAAATACCTGATTATCCTTATAACCACCGCTGTTCTGTTCTCCTGCAAGCCATCGTCCTCGTCAGATGATCCCATGGCGGAGCTTGCCAGGCTGAAAGATGAAAAGACCGCGCTTGAAGCTGAAATCAATAAACTCGAAAAAGAACTCATTGCAAGCGGTGCCATCGAAAAGAAATTACGCACAGTTGCCCTGACTGAAATCAAGACCGCACCATTCAATCACTTTATCGATCTGCAGGGACGTGTTTACGCTGATGAAAGCGTAACAGTGACGTCACGGATGCCGGGTGCACTTACCAGCGTACTTGTTAATAATGGTGACGTGGTGCGTCGCGGCCAATTGATGGCAACAATCGATGATGGTGTGTTGCAAAAAAATATGGCAGAACTGGACGGTCAGCTGAAAGTTGCTACGGATCTGTATAATCGTCAGAAAACGTTGTGGGATCAGAATATTGGTTCGGAGGTACAGTACATCCAGGCTAAAAATAATATGGAATCGATACAAAGATCCATGGCCACACTCCAGGAAAGCAGGAACATGGCAAGAATTTACGCACCGACCTCAGGAACGGTTGATCAGGTTATGCTAAATCCCGGTCAGGCAATCGCACCTGGTGTGCCCTTGTGCAATATCGTCAATCTCGATAAGTTGAAAATCACAGGAGAAGTCACCGAATCGTATGCCGCCAAAGTCAAGAAAGGTGATAAAGTTGTTGTGTACTTCCCTGATACTGAAAAGGAAATCACGACTACCATTTCCTACGTAAGCAAAACGATCAACGTTACAAACCGCACATTCACAGTTGAAGCATTGCTTGGCAAAGGTGATTACCGGGCTAACCAAATCGCTGTCATGAAGATTGTAGATTATTCCAGCCCGAAAGCGATTTCAATATCTGTCAACCTAATCCAGCAGAGTGAAGATGACGATTTTGTCATGGTCGTAGAAAAAACCGGAACAGAAAACCAGGCAGTTGTGAAAAAAGTACCTGTTAAGGTGGGTCAGAATTATAACGGCTATGTAGAGATCCTTCAGGGCCTCAAAGAAGGCGATATGATCATCCACACCGGATTTCAGGATGTAAGTAATGGAGAGACCGTCGCGTTTTCACTCTAGGTCTCGACGTCATTCAGCACACAACCTAATATTTTCATCGGTTCCCAAAAACCAAGCTCCAGTTTATGAAAGAGTTTAAGTTAACCTCATGGTCGATAGATAACCGCACAACGATCTTTGTCATCACGATACTGATCACAATGGCAGGTTTGTTTTCGTATTTAGCCATTCCGAAAGAGCAGTTTCCGGACGTAACTGTTCCTCAGATTTTTGTCACTACTATTTATCCGGGTGCTTCTCCTTCTGATATGGAGCAATTGGTTACCAAGCCAATTGAAAAGCAGGTAAAAGGACTCAGTGGTGTGAAACGCATCACGTCTTCTTCAGTACAGGATTTCTCCAGTATCATCGTTGAATTTAATACAGATCTGGATGTTGCAGAATGTAAGCAAAAAGTAAAAGATGGTGTAGATAAAGCAAAACGTGATCTACCCACTGACTTGCTGGAAGATCCAACGATTACAGAGTTTGATATTTCGGAGATCCCCATTATGAACGTGAACGTTACAGGGGATTATAGTCTGGATGCACTTAAAGAATATGCAGACGAGCTCCAGGACCGGATTGAAGAGATGCGCGAGATCACCCGCGTCGATATGATCGGTGCATTAGAAAAAGAAGTTGAAATCAATGTAGACAAATACCAGCTTGCTGCCGCCAACCTCACCTTCAGGGATATTGAAAATGCCCTTGCCTTTGAAAACGCAACTATTTCTGCAGGTAATGTAGATATCGGCGGGATGACCCGTTCTGTTTCGATACGTGGAGACTTTAAAAGTATAGAAGAGATCCAGAATATTATCGTTACTTCTCAAAGTGGCGGATCGATCTACCTGAAAGACATTGCAGAAGTAAAAATGGGGCATGAAGAACAGGAAAGCTTCAGTCGACTTAACACACGAAATGTAATATCACTCAACGTCATTAAGAGAACAGGTGAAAACCTGATTGAGGCGTCTGATAAAATCAAGGTGATTGTAGATAATCTCAAGGCAGATCAGTTTCCTGAAGATTTAGAGGTCACGATTACGGGGGATCAGAGCAGAGCTACACGGGTCACCTTACATGACCTGATCAATACGATCATTATCGGATTTATCCTGGTGACCCTCATCCTCATGTTTTTCATGGGTCTGACAGATGCCATTTTCGTCGCGATGTCAGTACCTCTGTCCATGTGTATAGCCTTCATGATACTGCCGAGTTTAGGTTTTACACTCAACTTCATTGTACTTTTTGCATTTCTGTTAGCACTCGGGATCGTAGTGGATGACGCAATCGTTGTCATGGAAAATACACACCGGATCTACCATGCGGAGAAAAATCTGACCATCGTACAGGCAGCTAAAAAAGCTGCAGGTGAAGTTTTCCTTCCAGTACTATCAGGAACAGCAACCACATTAGCACCGTTTATCCCCCTTGTTTTTTGGGGAGGGATCTTTGGGAAGTTCATGCACTATCTGCCGGTGACTGTCATCATTACCCTGACGGCATCCCTGGTGGTGGCCTACATCATCAATCCGGTATTTGCTGTATGGTTTATGGGTGATCCTGTCAGAGAAGGACGTATTCCAAATCCTAAAAAACAGAAACGCAGAAAGATTTTTGGATACTCCTTACTTGTACTTACAACATTATCATTTTATCTGTCAGGTAATATTGGAATGGGCAATTTTGTTGTCCTCTGCGTACTATTTGGAGTTTTGTATAAATATGTTTTATCCAAAGGGGTGACCTGGTTTCAACAAAAGGGATGGCCTTCAATTCAGAATAGATATGCTGGATTTCTTACATGGGCATTGCGTCATCCATGGACATTATTGATTGTAATGGTCGTCCTGTTACTCACGTCATGCGGTATTACACTCACACGTCAGTCAAATATCGTGTTGTTTCCAAAAGCCGATCCCAATTTTATATATGTCTACATGACGCTACCGGTGGGAACGGATGTCAATATTACAGACAGTCTTACGCAGGTCATTGAAAACAAAGTCATTGAAGTCTTGGGACCAGATAATCCCATAGTGGAGTCCGTTATTTCCAATGTGGCTCTGGGTGCTTCGGAAGATCAGTTCGATCGCTCGGCAACTTCCAACAAAGGAAAAGTGGGTATCGCGTTTGTGGAGTTTGGAAAGAGGAATGGTGTAAATACCAAAGAGTATATGGATAAAATCCGGAATGCTACACAAGGTCTCATTGCCGGAGCAGAAATTGTTGTTGATCAGGAGCAGGGCGGACCACCCACACCAAAACCGGTATCAGTAGAAATTCGGGGTGATGATTTTGATCAATTGATTCGGGCATCCCAATTGGTGAAACGGTACCTGGACTCACTTGCGATCCCCGGCGTAGAAGAATTGCGAAGTGATCTTATCGTCAGCAAACCTGAAATCAATATACAGATTGATCGTGACCGGGCCAACCGCGAAGGCATCAGTACGTTGCAGATCGGGTCAGAGTTTCGTACTGCGATCTTAGGTAAAGAGGCAACCAAATTTAGAGATGGGGAAGATGAAATTCCGGTAATGATCCGGTTGAAGGAAGATCAGCGACAAAATATTAATGCGGTTGAAAATCTGAATATCACCTTCAGAGATATGAATTCAGGTCTGTTGCGGTCTGTTCCTATGGCCGCATTGGCCGATGTGAAGTATGCAAATACGTTCGGAGGCATTCGCAGAAAGGATCAGGAACGTATTGTGACGATCTCCTCGAATATTACAGCTGCGTATCAACCCAAACAAACCCAGGTCATCAATGCTGTGAAAGCTGCTGTTGCCCAGTTACCACCGCAGGATGGAGCGGTTGTAGGTTTTGCGGGTGAAGACGCAGAATTTATAGATGCTGCCAGTTTTCTTGGCAAATCATTGGTGATCTCCATCTTCCTCATCTTATTGATCCTGATCACACAGTTTAATTCCTTTGGTAAGACGATCATCATCATGACAGAAGTGGTGTTCTCGATCATAGGTGTACTGCTCGGTATGGCCATCTTTAATATGGATTTTTCTGTCATCATGATGGGTGTGGGAATAGTCGCGCTTGCCGGTATTGTGGTGCGGAATGGAATCCTGTTAGTTGAATTCACAGACAAACTTCGAAATGAGGGTGAAGAAGTTGGACGGGCAATTATTGAAGCTGGTCGGATACGTATGACACCTGTATTGTTGACGGCGACTGCAGCGATCCTCGGACTATTACCTCTTGCTGTTGGTTTCAACATTGATTTTGCCACGCTTCTTTCACACGGTGATCCAAAAATTTATTTTGGCGGTGACTCTGTTGCATTCTGGGGGCCATTATCATGGACGATTATATTTGGATTGGGTTTCGCCACCTTTATCACATTGATCATCCTTCCCGTTATGTACCTAGTTGGCTATCGTACGAAAAGATGGTGGGCTGAAAAGATGTAAGCACTACAGATTCCGTTGTAACTTCGGATCAACATAAATCTGATGGTTATGAAATATCTATGGATTATAAGTATCGTTATCATTTCTGTGATGACTACATCCTGCGAGGACAAATCACTTTGTATCGAACGGATTAAGGAAGATTGTGTATGCATTCAGATCTACGATCCGGTATGCGGCTGCA
The DNA here is from genome assembly GCA_038203125.1 of Chitinophagales bacterium. Lineage (GTDB taxonomy): Bacteria > Bacteroidota > Bacteroidia > Chitinophagales > Saprospiraceae > Opimibacter. The sequence continues at coordinate 9,039 of JBBREG010000049.1, read as the reverse complement.
ATAACAAAACGTATGGCAATGCATGTACAGCTGAATGTTCGGGTATCATGCAGTATACGAAAGGGGAGTGTGAGAAGAAGCCGAAAACTTAGGAGCATTTTTCGACCACATCCGGTCAAATCGGAATTTTGATGACACAACGACGTAGCTGAGCCTACGCCGAACCTTGTGACACAGACTGAGCTTACGTCGAACATTGTGACACAGACTGCGCCTACGCCGATCATGTTATGTGGGATGGACGAATCGTCAGATTCGTCCATTATGAATTCACTACCTTAGGAATCACAAACCGAAAACCGAATGACCCTTCTGATCGTCCTTGGAGCGATTCTCCTCCTCTTTCTTCTGACGATCAAAAAAGTGAATCCCTTCCTTGCGATACTTTTAGTGGCACTCCTGACGGGCATCGCATTATCCATGACGCCGCTTCAGATACTCAAATCTGTTGAGCAGGGTATTGGAAGTACTCTCGGGAGTGTCGTCCTGATCTTGTGGATGGGTGTAGTGCTTGGCAAACTACTGGAGAAAAGCGGTGCCGCTCAGGTTATCAGTTCATCTTTGATTGATTTGTTTGGCGCACGTCATGTGCACTGGGCTGTTTTGTGTACAGGTTTTGTGGTTGGGATCCCACTGTTTTATAATGCCGGTTTTATCCTCTTGATACCGTTGGTATTTTCCATTCAGCGTGCCTCAGGTAAGCCACTGTTATTCGTGGCGATTCCCATGGCTGCATCCCTTTCAATTACACATGCATTTTTGCCTCCTCATCCCGGGCCTACCACATTGAGTTCGATGCTGAACGCAGATATCAGTAATGTGTTACTGTATGGATTTATCATTGCCATTCCGTTAGCACTTATTGCGGGAATTTTTTTTCCAAAATTATTAGGTCTGCAGCCAACAGAAGTTGCTACCAGGGATTTTTCAGCTGATGATGCTGAAGAAGTTAAAGATGCTCCTTCTTTGTGGGTCAGTATAAGTATTGCATTACTTCCCGTCATTCTTATTGCGTTACCTGGCCTCATGTCGCTGATCGATCCCAACCCGGCACACGATCATAGCTTTATCAAATTTATAGGCGATTCATTTATTGCACTCTTTGTAACGGTCATCATCACGACGATCTATCTGTTGATCCGAAAGAAAAAGAAAATGAAAGATATGATGGCCTGGGCAGGCGAAGGCATTGAAAGTATTGCCATGATTGTAGCAATCATTGCAGCCGGCGGAGTCTTTAAACAGATATTAGTAGACAGCCAGGCTGGTGAAGAAATAAAGAATCTCACCATGGATTTGAATATGCACCCGTTGGTAGCCGGTTGGTTGATCGCTGCTATTCTTAGGGTTACGCTCGGTTCAGCCACCATGGCAGGCATTACTGCAGCTGGTATGGTGTTGCCACTGACCCTGGGATCAGGGATTCCACCCGAATTGATGGTATTATCCGTTGTCGCCGGAAGCATATTTTTCAGCCATGTCAATGATACTGGCTTCTGGATGTTTAAAGAGTTTCTCCATCTGACGGTCCGGGAGACTTTATTGTCCTGGAGCCTTATGGAAACAGTAATCTCCATTTGTGGTCTTGCAGGTGTATTAATTCTCAATACATTTGTCACCTGATTTTACAGATCAGGACAAATCGATATTTCATTTTAAATACCAACTATCCAATGGCCTTTTCCATTGCAATTTCCTCATTCAGGACAACTTGGAGGAGAAACTACTGGTTGATCACCTTCATCATCCTGTTCTTCGCTGTTTGGACATATTCTCTGATCGGTACACCCGACTTGTCCAATTGGATTCTTGAAAACATCCTTGTGTTTGGCTTTCTTATTTTTCTGACCATATCGTACTCCCGGTATAAGTTTAGCGATCTCAGTTTTTTATTGATTTGTATTTATTTATGTCTTCATGTGTATGGATCAAAGTTTACCTACGCTGAGAATCCATTTGGCTACTGGCTGCAGGATCAGTTCAATTGGTCGCGCAATCATTACGACCGTATAGTGCATTTTAGTTTTGGCTTTCTACTTGCATACCCGATGCGCGAAATGTTCCTGAAATGGTTACGATTCCCACGCTGGGTGTCATGGGCACTTCCGATTGAAATAACCATGTCCGTAAGTGCACTCTATGAATTGGTAGAATGGGCTGTTGCGGACCTGCTGTTTCCTGAGCAGGGAGCAGCCTACCTGGGTACACAGGGTGATATCTGGGATGCCCAAAAAGATGTATTTCTTGCATTTATAGGGGCTATCATTGCCACTACTATTGTTTCTGCTGTCAAGCGGATCGGCAACATATACTCAGAAGATGAAATGGCAGCACGATCAAAACGAAATTAATCTCATCTCATCCATTCCTTATAAACAAAACCAATTGATCCGATGAAATTCCTTCAAATACTTTTACTTGTTTTAAATGTATGTCTTTTCTCATGTAAGCAAGGTGATACAACATCAGCTTCAACTTCCAAAAACTGTACAGTTTCGGGAAGATATTTTAATCATACGGTTCTGGACAAATGCCCTGGTACGTTACCTGTTGACATACCTTTCTATGCTTTAGAGTTAGATTTTTCAAAAACAGATTCAGTACAGATCCGGAATGGAATTCTAAAGCAAAGCTTACCCTTTGTTGCAACGGGCAATGATTGTGAATTTCGCATTGTAGGTGCTACCCAATTTGGTGACATGGTATTTTCAGTCGCTGGAGACAGCATATTGACCCTGTTGGATTCTGCATGGACGAAGGTTGGTTCCGCTTCAACTTTCAGGCTTGCTCAGACGACAAATCGTGCAAACTGGGATTACGAAAACTATCTCAATGAATGTATTTTGGCAGGAACCTACACAATGGATAAGAAAGGTGGTGCACCCGCCAGAGTGATATTTCTTCCCAATGGACAGGTAGAAGGGTTGGAAAATTATTTGTCATTTAAGCTTTGCATTGCGGGGGATTGCCTCGAAGAAACCGATCCGGCTGCATTTACGATAGACTTTACCACACGCAAAGGAGAAAGAGAAACATTTGTCGTACGGATGACGGATGGTCATAAGTTAATTCAATTCTATTCCATCGGAGCTCCGATTCCTGATCAAAAAGGCGGACGATCAATTGGAACGTTAGCCTTCGAAGTCAAAGCACCTGCAGGAATGGAACGCGAATAAGAAAGCTCAATCTGCAACCATTACATTCCCTTAACTTTTACTCTAATCCAAGGAGGCTGCGGCCAAAGGGGATTCATTACCTTTGGGCCTGAATTATGATCCAGTTCAGGGCAACCCTACACATGCTGTTTCTTACAGCAGCATTTATCCTACCGTTGCTGAGTAATGCTCAGTGTCCTGATTTTACGAACGAAATGATCACTGGCAATGCATCTGTGATGTGTGAAGGTGATATGATCACCATTTCGATGGATGGCAACAGTATCCCTGCAGGAAGCTCCATAGACTTTTATATTGTCGAGGGCACGCAAAATCCTTATTTGGGCCTTGGAACCCAGATTGGTTCAGTGCCGGTTACGATTGAGGAATGTACCAATCAGCCGGAAGTATTATATGTCATGGTAAATCCTGACAATGCACAGGTGGGAAGCGGGAATGATAAGTGCGATGAGTTTATGGTGATTTGGACAGGTTCCGGAGGGTTTTCCACGACAGATATACTTGTAACGAATCTTTCCAATGGATCCTTCCAATGGAACAATTTTGTAGCGGGAAACGCAGCTACCTTTAGCTGTGGTGTGTCATTACCACCTGGTCCGGTACCACCAAATGCAATCCTGATTATTCAGGGAAGTCCATCTAATACAGTACCGATTGATATCGATGATTTGTGTGCTGAAGGTTTACCTGTTTATATTATTGCGAATAATGATTTCGCCTGCACGGGTGGATGGTTTGATAATGACTCACCCTGTTCTTCATGCCCCGTACAGATTGATATATCAGGTTCACCATGTACCTATTCATTTGATGTGGATTACATGCCACCAGGATCTTCCACCAATGGATGGGGCTGGTCCAATCAGGGATCTGGCGTATTCGGAGATGTGGTACCTCCCCTGACGATTCCAATTTTTGTTCCTGAAGGGGTTACGATACCAGATTTCAATTGGACAGTGCCGTCGGATTACTGTGAAACGATAGGATTAGAGGAAGGTTTTTTTGTTGGTATTCTGGATCCCCCTCCCGCAGGGGCCTGTCCGGATGTATTCACACCTTACTTCGAATTCCAGATCAGCTGTCCTACAATGTCGATGTCAGGAGGTGGAGTCGTATGCCAGGGTAATTGTCCTGATGAACCCAATTTTGTAGAATTTACCATTGAAGGTTTGGATGTTCCTTTTACCGCAGATTTGGTTATTAATGCGTCTGTATTTCCTTCCTTTCCCATCAATGATCTTGTAATAGCAGATGGGCAGCATCTCAACATATGTCTCGATGGATTCTTTCCATCATTTGATCCATCCACTCAGACGTTAACGATCCCAACCCTGGCCATTGGCATAACCGCCACAGTGCAGGTTGTATCTGTCATCAGTGCCTCAGGATGTCCTGTCACTGTAAATCCTTCGTCAGTGTCACTGGAATTTATCGAAGCACCCATAGCTAATGCTGGTGCGGATCAGACCATCTGTTCATACGAGATTGTTGATATTGATGGAAGCATACAGGGTTCTGCAACAGAAGGTGTGTGGTCCACTGATGGAGATGGAAATTTTGGAAACCCCAATTCATTAGTTACAACGTATTCACCAGGTTCATCAGATATTTCTACCGGAAGTGTGCTATTAACGTTAACTGCTACCGATCCTGATGATGCCTGCATTCCGGCAACATCAGAATTACAGGTGTTTATTGACCCATCGATGATCATCGAAACAAATTCTCCACTAACCCTTTGCAATACAGATGTTGCTTTTATAACTGCGACGATTACAGGTACTAACGAACCTGGTATTTGGGAGACAGGCGGTGATGGTGATTTTGATGATCCCGAAGATCCAACAACCATCTATACGCCTGGCATACAGGATCTGGCGGATGGAACGGTAACCCTTTTTTATAATCCGGTTGATCCGGATGTATGCGTAGTAAGTAGCGAACCGCTTATCATTGCCATTGTCGATGCTCCCGAGGTGATCGTCCCACAGGATTTTGAGATTTGTAATAACGAATCGGCTAACATAATAATTGATGTCAATGGTCAATTCACAAATATTTCCTGGAATGCCTTAGGTGATGGAATTCTGATGATCAACAATAATATGGATGTCATCTATACACCCGGACCTCAGGATATAGATGATCAGTTTACTGTTGTCCAGGTTGTCGTGGTGAGTATTTTTCCTGAATGTGGTCAGACTACCTATAATATTGGATTGAATATTATCGATTGTAATTGTCCACCTCTTCAGACGATAGCACCAGCCACTCAATTATGCCAGGAAAATGATCAGTTGGATCTTACGACGCTCCTCATCGAGGGAGATCCTGGCACATGGTCCATTTCAGCATCACCTTTCGGAGGCAATCCTGCAGTGATTGTCAATGATGTATTCATTACCAACCAATCCAATTTTGGTCAGTACACAGTTACGTATTCAGTTACTACACCGGAACCAGGTTGTCCTTTTAGTTCTAGTGAATTTATTATGGTATCTCCATTAATTGTACCGGATTTGGGGCAGAATATTATTCGTTGTACGGGAGATCCTACAGCGATCAATGTAATATTCAGTCCTGCAGTACCTGCAACATTTGAATGGGAGACATTAGGAGATGGAAGCTTTACTTCCTCATCCCTTTTATCCGCAACCTATACTCCCGGACCAGGTGATGCCGGTCAAGATGTTAGTATCATCTATCATGTACCAGCAAGTGGTTGTCCCACGCAGAGTGATACAGTGTTTATCATTTATGAAGATTTGCCTTTCGCCACGTTCCCTGATGATACGATTGGGATCTGCAACGAAACAGATAAGGGATCCATAATAAATTTTCCGTCGCTAATACTTGCCGGAAATACTACCGGTACATGGACGAATCTCAGTGGTGTCCCAGTAAATTTAGCAGATCCTGCATCGGTTGATTTCAATGGTATAGCAGAAGGTTTTTATCAGTTTAATTATCGCACGAATACAGGTGGCGCATGTCCGGATCAGGATTATATGATTACGATCTCTGTGATGGAATGTGCGTGTCCATTCATAGATTCGAATCCGATTCCAACTGGTATTTGTAATTCCCAGGCAACGCTCAATCTGAATGCATTTGTCATGGCAGGTGCACCTGGCGTATGGGAGATCATTAGTGCACCATCGGGTCCGAATCCTGCAACACTTATCGGTCCAAACTTACAAACCGGAAATGCTCTGCAGGGGGATTATCTGGTACGATTTACATTTGATTCAGCCCCCATTGATGGTTGCCCGGATAGTGCAGAGATTCAGGTATTCATACAGGATTTGCCACTTGTTAATTTAGGAAGTGATACTACGGTTTGCGGTGCAGGACTCGTTGAATTAATTGGATCGTTTTCAGGATCTGCTATAGATATCCGATTGTCTGGTACTGGGTCCGGTTCTTTTTCATCACCCTTTGGTTTGCCTAATCAGTATCAGCCTTCTATTGCAGATGTCAATCAGACAAATGTGATACTGATGGCAGAAACAATCGATACATTTGGATTCTGTGCTGCATCCAGGGATTCCCTGCGAGTTAATTTTTCAACTCCTGCTTTTGCACGGTTTAGTCAACTTTCCACATCTGTTTGTAATAATCCGGATAGTAATTCGATTGTCAGCCTGCAATCATTTCTGATTGCCGGAGATGTGACGGGGGTGTGGACGGATGCCAATAGTTCTGGAGTTAATTTGTCCAACCCTTCTTCTGTTGATTTTGATGGGCTTGCTGCAGGTGCATATGTGTTTGAATATTCAACCACCAGTGCAATTGCTCCATGTGTTGATTCTTCCTATACCATTAGTGTTTTTGTAGAAGATTGTACGTGTCCTCCATTCCAGGTTGATGTGATTCAATCGCCAATTTGTATTGGAGATATTTTTGATTTACAGTCCCTGATCATTGATGCTGCACCTGGGCAATGGACTGTCATTAGCGGACCTACTGGTGTTTCCTTTCCAGTGGTCAATGCTGATCAATTGATTACTGCAGGTGCAGATGCAGGATCGTATGTCTTAGCATATCAGGTAACTGACTCGATACCGGATTGTGCAGCATCCATGTATGTAAATGCAATATTGGAACGAACTCCTGCAGCATCTGCAATTGCATATGATTGTGATGAGTTGACGATGACCTATGATATTTCTTTTGCATCCAATGCTACAACGGTTGCATCTGATTTTGGTATTGTTTCTGAAACATCCCCTGACCTGTTTATAATTGAAGGGATTCCTTCCGGACAGGATATCATTATTTCCCTGACTTCTTTCTCAGGACAATGTCCTGCGACTGTACCTGTAACAGCTCCTAATTGTCTTTGCACACTGGTGATTGAAGACATTTCAGATACAATTCTTTTGTGCCCTGGTGATACATTCGTTCTAATCCCGCTTATTACCGGAGCTCAGGGCCTTGCGTTTTCAACGTGGATTGGAAAGACGACAGTCATGCGGCCGACATATCCAGTTTTTGAAGCGGGCAATTACGTTTGGATCGTGAGAGATTCTGCGGGATGTGAACAACGTGATTCATTTACAGTTGCCTTAATCAATGAATTGACGATTGACCTGGCTTCAATTCCTCCAACTTGTGAAGGGCTTGATGATGGTCAAATTATTATCAATAATATCATTGGTGGTATAGGACCATATTCGGTCCAGATTGATAATGGACCACAATTTATAAGTGATGTATGGCCTGACTCGATTGCCCAGATTGGTGTTGGCGTGCATGATATTGTCATAACCGACATATCTGGTTGTGATCAGACTTTTAGCATTGATGTGGACGATGCTTCGACAGGAATTATTAATTTGGGTCCGGACATTACCATATCCCTTGGGGATAGTGTGTTGATCCCAACACAGATTTCAGATATTGATGTTAGCCAGATCACCTGGTTGCCGGCTGGCATTTCGTCAGGACCTGCGCCGTTTTGGTTTAAACCAATGGAAACCACTACGATTTCTGTACAGGTCGTGGATGACCAGGGCTGCATGTATTCAGATGATAAGAAGATTACGATTTTCTTCCAACAAAATTTCTTCATTCCAAATATCTTTTCACCGAATGAGGATCAGATAAACGATTTCCTTGAAATTACTTTTTCTGATAATCCGGTTCTAGTCAAGTCGTTCGAAATATTTGACCGATGGGGTGATATGGTTTTTCAACGTAATGAAAACAATTCTATTTCGTGGAATGGTACCTATGATGGCAAAGACGTTCCATCAGGAGTTTTCGTAATCAAAATGATCTATCTTGATGCTGATGGTGAAGTTCATGTTTTTGTACAGGATCTTACTATCATCCGCTAGATAAATTTCAGATAAGAAATTAGCGTATCCCCAGTAATTTATGTGTCTGGATGCTCAGCTTCCACTGTGGATGTTGAAGACAGTAGTCCATAGCCCATTGCGTATACTCTTTTTGGAAAGGACCATCCATGGGTTGCAAATAATAATGTTGAAAATTCCAAGGGGCAAAGTCCTCAGGAGTGAGGCCGGATTGTTTCACTACGAGTTTCAGTTCATCGCCTTTTTGAACTACAACTTCTGTATTTGCTTTCGGACTTACACAGATCCAGTCCACGCCTTGTGGAACGGAAATGGTGCCATTGGTTTCTATGCCGACTTCAAATTGTCGTGCATGGAGTGCGCCAATAATATTTTCATCCAGTTGTAAAAGAGGTTCGCCACCGGTACAAACAACATAACGTTGTTGTTGATCTTTCGGCCAAAGGCTTAAAACAAGATCAGCGAGTTCCTCAGAAGTAAATTTTCCACCAAGCATACCATCCATACCAAAAAAATCTGTGTCGCAAAACTGACATACTGCT
>JBBREG010000048.1:0-17047 GCA_038203125.1 Chitinophagales bacterium | reverse complement strand
CTATACTAACGAAGACAAACGTGATGTCCTCATGCGTGTACATCATTTGCGTCAACAAGTTGCGAAAGCGACAGGACAATATAATTATGCCTTATCCGATTTTGTCGCACCGGTTGATAGTGACAAGACAGACTATGTTGGTGGGTTTGCTGTGACAGCTGGTCTGGATATAGAAGTAAGAGTTAAAGCATTCGAAGATGCTCATGATGACTACAGCGCCATTCTTTTAAAAGCTCTTGCCGACCGTTTTGCTGAGGCTTTCGCAGAACGTATGCATGAACGTATGCGCAAAGAATGGTGGGGTTATGTACCTAATGAAACCCTCCCCAATCATGAATTGATTGCCGAAAAATATCAGGGTATTCGTCCTGCGCCAGGATATCCCGCATGTCCTGATCATACAGAAAAGACTTTGTTATTTGATCTTCTTCAGGTCAACGGACAGACAGGTATTATTCTTACTGAAAGCATGGCGATGTATCCTGCAGCCAGTGTGAGTGGCTGGTATTTTTCCCATCCCGACAGTAAGTATTTTCCGGTGACCGGCATAGACAAAGATCAATTGGAAGATTATGCAAGAAGGAAAGGCATGTCATTGCCGGAGATGCAGCGATGGCTTGGACCTTTGTTGTAAAAATCCACATCAACCCCTGCCCCGAAAGGGGACTATAAGATCCTGCTAACCCCTACCCCGAAAGGGGGACTTTAGGTTTTACTTTTGCTCAATTCACTCCCTACCCATGGAAGGGGGTTTTTAGGATTCATTCTCAATTCATTTTTTAGTACCTGAAAAGGTGCTTAGTGTTTATCCCGGTAGTTTGGATTCAGTTCCCCTTTCAGGCAGAGGGTGTGGGTATAGCGCGAGGATAAGGAGGAAGTATTTCCAGCTCCAAATTGTATAACGGATAATTAAAATTCTGTAACGGTTTCCACCCACTCAACCTTCAATTTTGCACCATTGCATTTTGCCCGACTGTCCGTCATTGAACTACAGGTGTAGCTCTATTTTATTAATTATAACCTACCCCAAATATGAAATCTATTGACAATTCACATGATGGTATTGAAACGTCGGGTTCGAGTACGACATATTGGATTGAATCAGTCACCCAACCAACAGGTCCACAGAAGCTGAAAGAAAATATCCATGCCGATGTTGTCATAATCGGCGGGGGTCTGGCAGGCATGAGCGTTGCATATGCATTATCCGATGTTGGAAAAAAAGTGGTTGTCATTGAAGATGGTATGATCGGTAGTGGAGAAACCGGCCGGACCACTGCACATCTTGTCACAGCATTAGATGACCGCTATACTGACCTTGAAAAAATATATGGAGAAGAGGACACACGCCTAATCGCGGAAAGCCATAAAGCAGCGATTCTTTTTGTAGAACACACGATCCTGAAGGAAAATATCGAATGCCAGTTTGTACGATTGCCCGGGTACCTCTTCAGGCATCCGTCAGATGATCCAAAATCGCTTGATGAAGAACTGGTCGCGGCTACACGCGCGGGTATTGAGTGCCGGATGATAGATCATATCCCTGGTTTGATGAACCGCAATGAACCTTGTCTTGAATTTTTCAACCAGGCACAATCTCATCCCCTAATGTATTTGATGGGGTTACGTAAGACAGTGGAAAAAAGAGGTGGTAAAATATTTACTGAAACACATGCCGATAAAATAAACCATGAAGGCATCACCACCTCTGAAGGGTTTACGGTGAAGGCTAATCATGTTGTCGTCGCAACCAACACACCCGTTAATAACCTGGTGGCCATGCACCTGAAACAAACCGCTTTCAGGACGTACGTTATTGCAGGGTTAATCAAAAAAGATCTTATTGCCCGCGCTTTATGGTGGGATACGGGTGATCATGATGCTGACAAGGATTTTCCCCCATATCACTATGTTCGTCTACAGCCGTATAATGATGCATTTGACTTACTTATCTGTGGCGGAGAAGATCATGCAACTGGTGATATTGGAAACGATGAAGCGCAGGAAGAGGACCGGTACACTGCCCTTGAAGCGTGGACGCGTCTTCACTTCCCAATAGACAAAATCCTTTACAGATGGTCAGGCCAGGTGATGGAGCCTTTTGACTCAGTGGGATTCATCGGCAGAAATCCACTTGATAAAGAAAATGTATATATCGTCACAGGGGATTCCGGTACGGGGATGACACATTGTACTATTGCCGGTATGCTGATCACCGATCTTATCCTCGGTCGTAAAAATCCATGGGAAGAAATTTATAAGCCTTCCCGTATTACCGTAAAAACCGGAAACATCTTTTTTAAAGAACTTATTCGAGGTGTCATGAGTCTTGTGAGAGGGGCACCCCAGGATGACCGCATTAGAGATTTTACATCCATACAACCCGGAGAAGGAAAGATTACGCAGGTGGATGGCCATTCCTGTGGTGTCTACAAAGATGAGAATGGAGAACTTCATGTTGTCTCTGCAAGATGTACACACCTGAAAGCAACTTTGTCATGGAATGCAGCAGAAAAATCATGGGATTGTCCATGGCATGGCAGCAGGTTCACATGTGATGGTGTTGTGATCAATGGTCCGGCTATCCATAATCTACCTACGTATGCTACAGAAGAAGGAGTTGCCGAAGAAGATGTAAATTCAGGTCGATCGAAATCAGGATGATTTAGGTGCTGAGCGTGCCAGTGAATGTGCGACAAAAAATTTTCACACGTCATTCGCAATTTGTTATTGGATTACGTTTCACGGCCTTTTTTCTTGACTGCAAGCTCTGTGGGACCCACGGAACCAACATCACGTTGTGAATAGGCTTTGGTGAACTCGGCACCATAGAAGACGATCATGGAGGAATAGGATGTCCACAAGAGAATCAATATGATAGAACCCGCGGCCCCATATCCGGAACCAGGCTCCGCTGTACCAAAATAAAATCCGAGCAACGTTTTACCAATGGTAAATAAAAGTGCAGTTACTAAGGCGCCCACCCATACAAAGCGCCATTTGATTTTTGCATCGGGCAAAAATTTAAACATCAGAGCAAACAAAAATGACACGATAAAAAGTGATACAATAAAATTGATCACCGAAAATACCCAGAGAGGTGATTCCGAATAACGTTGTTGAAACCAATTTCCTGCTGCAGCCAATAATGAGGAAATGACAAGAGACATCAACAATAAAAACGATATTGAAAGGATCAATCCAAACGAAAATATCCGATGCCGGATCATTCGCCAAATACCGGCTTTTTTTGTTGTGGCTTCAACTTCCCAAATGATGTTAAGTGATTTTTGCATCTGAACGAAAACACCTGTAGCCCCCAGCAGCATCGTTACTATACCAAACATCGTTGCCCAGATTGATTCACGACTGCGCGCTGCAACCAATACCATCTCCTGGATTTGGTCAGCCGTCTCCGCCCCCATGGCGCTTGCCATCGAACTGTGCACCTGCCGATTCACAATATCTTCTCCGAAAAAATATCCGGCTGATGTGACAACGACTACTAATAAGCCGGGTAAGGAGAAAATAGCATTGTAGGCGATGACGGAACTTTCCCGAAAGGGATCTCGCGATATCCATTTTTTAAAGGCTTTTTTAAAAAGGCCGCCGATCGTCCTAAAGTCTATTTTCATCTTGGGCATATTGACTAAGCGGTGAAGTTACTTCTTCTCGTCTTGCCCTTTGGTACTGGGTTCCCCAAATATTTTTTTTTGAAGAAGCCTTGTTTCTTCTTCATTGGGCTTAACTGCTTTTATTAAACCAATACCCACATGATTGTCTGGTGCGGGATAGATCGCCTGGATCAACCATCTTGAAGGGCCGTTAAGTTAACATACAAGACACCGACAGAGGTTCTGAGCATCTTCTTGAAATCGTTTGTATCCTTTTCCATCTGCTCAGGCTCGGCTGAATTTTCGGTAAAGCGAAGAGAGGAACTACAAAAATCCATTTTACACTATCCAACCTTTACATAGGGTTTTCGATTGGATAGATATATCTATGGTGGTTGCCGCAAATAGGGGCGTTTGATTTTTGGGACAGTATCCATCTTTTTGGTAGTAGATGGCTTTCACAACATACGTGCTAAGGAGTAATGCCACAAATATCATATCCGCTGCCTGCGGACCTTTCTATTCGGGCGGGCAACTAAAGATTTTTTCAAAATATCGTATCTAATCCGGGACAGGATTAAGATGTCTGTTGCTCTACCCCGTTAGTATGAAGTCTTTTAGCTCTCCTGTTTTTAATTGAAGCAATCAGGACACTGGCTAAAGCTGTCCCTGCAGTTCTCAACAATGTACCTTGGTTGGATGCAAGGAATGTGACACCATATTGAAGTGCATTGCCCAGGACTTGGTTCTTTGTTTTTTTCTGGCTCTTGGCAATTAATCGTTTTGCTACGTAGCCAACAGCAAGTCCTATAACGGTTTTAATCACAAGCGATTTAAGTTGAGGAGATGCCGTCACATCCCGTAAGGCTCCTTTGATGAGATTTCCTGGTTTCATACTTTCCCCGGTAGTCCGTAGTTGTTGTTTAAGTGATTGAAATTCATTCTGTTTTTTTTGCTCTAATGCAGCAATCTTGGCACTGAGCGAATCTTCAGGATTTATCTTTGACATAATCCTATTCTTTTATTGCTTGTGAAATAATGGAATTGCTGATCGGATTTTTGATCAGTTCTTTTTTAAAGATAATCACGATCATAGTAAGCAGAAGATAAAAACCTGCCACGATCATAAATCCGTAATACGTCTGACCTAATGCCAGACCAATCCAGAATGCAATACCAATGCTAAGCATTAGCAGGAAAAGAAAACCAAGCATCACAATGGCAATTTGAGAAACGAGGTTGGAGACGACCCCTGCCACTTTATCCGTGGCTTTGAGTTTGATTAGTTGGAGATTGGTCTTGAGGTAATCTTCAGCTTTCTCGAAAATTTCTTCGATCAGTTCCTTTCTGTCCTCTACAATTTCTTTGGTATTTTCGATGACTTCTTTGCCATCCTCAATGATTTCTTTTAATGCCTGCATCTATTAAAAATTTAATTTGGGCAACTCGGAATAAATTTTAAATAGTCTTGCACGTACAGTGTCCTGTTATACGTATTATACCCACAGGTCCTGTTATGCGTAGTTGTGTCAATGAATGCCACAACCCGGCTATAAATATCCATAAATAAAAGTCGGAATTACCAGATCATGCCGAATATTTCATTCGGAGTCATCTTTTAGGTACCGTTATAGATAAATTTCGTCAGTTGACGGGGCCTGTGCAGGCCCCGGACGTCCGAATGATGTGTCAACTGACAGTTGTATACTGTCTGTTGGACTTAGGGATTGTAGCTCCCTACTTTTTTCATGGTATCTCCAATTTTGGATTTAGCACGGTCTGCGAGATCGTGAGCATCATCCTTAACTGTTTCAACCTGATTCATAAAACCATCCAAAAAGTCATTGAATTTGCTTCTTAGATCGTCTACATATCCCTGGCCTTTCTGGGATATTTTTTTGCGCGTATTGGAGCCGCTGTCAGGAGCCATTAATAGTCCGACGACAGCACCTGCTGCAATGCCTGCAATGATGCCTACTAGCACTTTTGAGGTACTCATGATATGATTGATTTAAATTGTTTAAAAAAAAGTAATTACGCAATCGGCTTTTGACCGGAGATTACCCTTAGAATGATCGCAATGACAGCTATTACAAGCAGAATGTGAATAATCCCACCAGCACTGTACGCGAAGAAACCTAATGCCCATATAATAATGAGCACAACGGCGATGATATACAATAAATTTCCCATGATATTAAAATTTTAATTGGTTACTAAATAATGTTGTCGAACGTGAAAAAATCGGAAGTGAGTAGAAAATTATCACGGTAGACAACAAACTCACTCCCGTATTTATGATTCGACATGGCACTTGTCATTATCCTTGTTCATCATCTTCTTCGATCGCAGCATCCGTTTGTTAGCTACGATCTCTGAATCCTGTCGGTTTCTTATAGCATCAGTCCAGTAATGAAAGCAGTCATTCTTCTTCTTCGAATGAATACATATCATCAGAAGGATCTGATTTCTCCATCGATTCATCCCATGACTCCGGATGTTTTGTATCAGTCACTCCTCTTTCAGGAGTTGGTTCAGAATTCGTTTTTTTAGGCAATTGATCGTCGCCGAATTGGTTGTTTTGATTTGTCATGACCCTGTTATTTTATGTATGTTCTGTATTACGTAAGGCTCTTAAATCAACAGCTGATCATGATTTCAGAATCGAAAATTCTTTCACCGATTATAATACAGAATCCAAACTGGTTTTGTTTAAAAAAACATTTAGGGTGTTTAAATGCGTTTCTGTTTTCAAATATCATAGGATTATGCCCCTTTCGCGTTACAAAATTTCATAAATACGTTACATGATTGATTTATCGGCAAAACCAATTTTGATTTTTGGACGCTCTAAGTAGGGTCATCTTCTATAAAAAAGAGTACGCAATGAGCATACTCTTCGTAGATATAGCATATAATAGATAAAAAATATTTTAATCTGTTTCTACGTCCTAATCCCAAAAGCGCCTGTTACGATCATCGCGCGAATTTCGCTGGTCATCGTTATATCGGTCATTTCTCCGGGCATCACGATCTGGTCTTTCGTCCCTGTTTTCCGGGTATGTGCTTCGTTGAGAAGACCTTACATCGTCAAGTCTGCGGTCATCGTTGTATCTGCGATCGTCCTGATATCTGCGATCGTCATTGTAGTCATTTGAACCTTCTCTTCTACCACGATCATAGTCAGTTCCTGGTGACCAACGATCCTCAAAACGACGTTGCTCATTCGTGTTCCGACTATCTTCCCGGTTTTGGTTTGAACCTGAATACCCTCTATCTTCAAATTCATTTCGGTTACGGTCATTTGAGGATCGGGATCGATCATCGTCCCTTCTGTCAGACCGTTCATGTTCATACCGCATTCCACCATAGTTCCGATCAGAACTGCGATCTGAATTCCGGTCATCATACGAACCTCTTCGTTCATTCCGGTCATTGCCATATCCTCTTTCAGAGCGGTCGGTATCATTTCTTCTCTCGGATCTATCGCTGTCATATCTTCTCACACCTTCATCGCCTCCATAACGTTGACTTGATGTGGCAGACCAGCTCTTATCTTCATAAGGGCCCTGGTTAAAACCATTTCCATCGTTCGATCCATTTCTTCTTCTATCATCGTCATTGCCTGACCTGCGATCATTTGTATTGTCTGACCACTCTTTGCGTTCACGGCCATTGTCATCGCGTGAATTCGTGGAGTGCTCTGATTTATATTGCCCATTTTTATTGCCGCCTCTGTCGCTGTCCTCATCTTCTTCATTCTTCCTCCGGGATCTTGGGCCAGAGGTTTTTTCCATTCGTGCGTCGGTTTTATTTGTAGAGGTTAGACGACCACCTGGTGCAGAAGCTGTCATGTTATCTTTCTCATCGTCGTTCGTGGTAGATCTTTTTTCACCAGTGGATTTACCGGTATTCTTTGTTCTGGTAGTTGCGCCTGATGCTTTGGAAGTTGTCTTCCTAGCAGGCTTTTTGTTTGTATCTGACGTATTTGCCATTTTGATTAAGGTATTTAATGATGATTAGAAATCGAGTTGTATTTGGCTCTTCGTTTCAAATGCATTCATTAGTAATGCGAACAAAAATGCTTTTGATTAAATCCGCGTAGACAAAAATGGTCCGGGGAGCGAACATTTTCGTTATAAAATTTACACAATCTTTAATACGGTAAGTATTGTGGGGACGCGATTTGGAACCTCGGAGCAGGGCGTTGGGGGCAAAAAGACGTGTGATGGGCCAGAGGCTCTTTATCCAAATGTAGTTACCTATCAAATGAAAACAACTCTATATCCTCATTTTTCTTTCCCAGGATCATATCCGTTATCATGCGCGCACCAATTTGTCCAAACGTAATACCGTTTCCACCAAAACCTAATGAGAAAAACCCGTTCGGTTTTTCAGGAAGGGTACCGATATAAGGAAGACCATCTTCGGTCGAACCAAAGGTGCCAGCCCAGGAATATTCCGCTATAAATGGAATGTGTGGCAACATCCTATTAAAATCCCGGACAAGTTGCTTTTTCTTTTTTTCAAGCAAAGCATCACGTTTCTCAGGATTAAAAAAGTTTTCATCGCGGCCACCGATGAGTAACCTGCCATCGTTAGTGGTACGGATATAGAGGTACGGAGTAGCCGAACTCCACATCAATGCATTTTCTTTCCAGTAGATCTTCTTTGCATCCGGATTTTCACTGATGGTGGCATAGGTAGAATTTAATTTGACAATCTTCCGGCTGACCATGGTAGATACTTCATACCCATTCGCATAAATTAATTTTCCGGTGTGAATGGTAAATTTATCTTCTGTGGTAAGAACTACAGAATTTTCACGATGATCGATGTGTGGTACAGGTGTACGATCAAAAACCCGAACCCCTCTTGAAATGCTATACTGCAACATCGCATGTGTAAACCCATACGGATCCACCTGCGCAGCCTGGTAAGAATAGATAGCACCTGCAGCACTAAAACCAAAATCACGTTCCAGTTCCTCACCTGAAACATAATCAGCTTTGATCCCTTGTTGCTGGCGAATGAGAAGTTCCTTTTTAATAAAATTATGATCTCCTTTACGGGCAGCATAATATAAACTCGGCTTGCTGGTGAAGCCTTCATAATGTAATTCACCCGCAATATTCTTGAGCTCGGAAATAGCTTCAACACTTAAGAGATACGCACGCGCAGCTTTTGCAAGCCCAATCTTGTCTGCCAGATCACTCAACGGAACATCTATTTCATACTGCAGCAAACCCGTGCTCGCCGCGGTACTGCCCATACCAATCGAGCGGCCATCAATCACAACATGATCGACGCCAGCTTTAGTCAGGTAATACGACATTAATGCTCCGGAAATACCACCACCCAGGATGACAACATCCGTGGTGATAGATTCTCTGAGTTTTGGGTATTGATACGGAAGGCCGTTTTTGACAAGCCAATACGGCATACCTGAGCGCAGGTCCAGCATACGGGAGGAGAATTGGTCTTATGGAATTCTCCCAGGTGAAAGAAAGGAAAGGCAAAGAAGGTTTAAATGCTCAACACAAAATTTTCCTTGTTGAGGTCAGAGGTGTGGTATTGCCAGTTGATCGTAATGACTTCTTCCAGCACTTTCACAAGTGTGTTGAATTCATTCGGTTTTTTGATATACACATTAGCCCCCTTGATGAATGTGTCTTCGATATCCTGTTCAGAAGCAGAAGTTGAGTAGATGGCAATTGACAGGTCTTTAAGATTTGCATCATTCCTGATCTCACGAAGGCATTCAATACCACCTTTCCGAGGCATATTGAGGTCGAGGAAGACAATAGCGGGTAATTCGCCGTCCAGGTTCTGGAGATATTCCATGAGCTCCACACCATCGCTTACCATGGTGAGAGAAGTTTTGACTTTTACCTCATTGATGGCGTCGCGGAAGATCAACTTATCGTCTTCGTCGTCATCGGCCAGGAGAATATTGAGCGGGCTTTGATTCATTGTATTTAGAGCAATTGGACTGTTAGGCAATGCGTAATGTACAAAAAAGTCGTAGGTCAATTTGTTACATGGCTTTACGACGCATCTTGATGATACGTTGAAACGATGTAGGGGTGATGCCGGTTGTCTTTTTAAATTGGTTGGATAAATGCTGGACGCTGCTGTAATTTAGCTGCCAGGCGATTTCAGTTAGTGTCAGGTCGCCTGCAATGATCAGTTGTTTTGCGCGTTCGATTTTCTGAAGGATGATAAAATTTTCTATTGATGTATAAGTCACATCTGAAAAGATCTTCGAAATATGCCCATAGCTATGGTTGAGTTTTTGCGCCAGGAAGTCAGAAAACTTTGCGGATGGTAAGCGTTCTTCAGAGTTGACAAGCTCGATTATTGTGTCTTTGATCTTTTGAACAAAGATGCTTCGTTGGTCGTCCAGGATTTCGATGCCATATCGTTTCAATGCGGCGTTGAGATCTTTGTGTTGTGTATAAGTGACAGCTTTTTTCAACTCAACTTCACCCAGTGAGGTCAGCTCATAGGGTATCTCTAGTTTTTCGAGTTGTTCCTGCAGGATCATCTTGCAGGCCGTTACCGTATCGTATTTGATATGTAGTTTCATTTCCTAAATCGAGATGAGCAATATACAGTCGTGTAGAATTCTATTTTATACCAGTAAACCATTCCGTAAAGAATAGAATCTTTCCGAATTAAATTATTCAAGCGTTGAAAATCAATAATTTATTAACTAAAAATAGGGCAATTTGTGTTGTTGACGGGAAGTAGACAGGATTTCTCCTTCTTTCCTTCCTTTGTGTAATTCTGGTGTATTGGTATTCCGGGGGGGGTCTACTCGATTGTATTAGTCCCAAAGATACAAAATGCCAATAATTCCCGCTATTCTTTGAATAAAGTGTAAGGACCGGTTCAAACTTGACAAAAATTTTTGGTTTTCGTTACCTTCATCGCTATGAGGAATGTTGCCTACATCGCTCCGAATTTTACCCCAAATGCAGTCCGGTTTATTGAATCCCTGACCTGCTTCCACGATGTCCGACTCTTTATCATCAGCCAGGAACCAGCTTCTCTTTTACCGGTATGGCAACAAAGCCGGATTGCAACCTCTCGCCAGGTCAGCGATGTCATGGACAAATGGACCCTGATCAAAACACTGACAGAGCTTCAAACCCGCTGGGGCAGCTTTTACAGGCTCCTCGGTGCTACCGAACAACTCCAGGTGCCAATGGCTGAAGCAAGAGCTGCATTGGGTTTGGAAGGTATGGACACAAAAACTGCCCACCATTTCCGGGACAAATCGCTCATGAAGACGCTCTTTGATGAAAATAAAATCCCCTGCGCCCGTCATGGTTATGTCACAGACTACGGAGGCGCCATTGATTTCATCAGGACGTGTCCCTACCCTGTTGTCGTAAAACCCGTCGCCGGTGCTGGCTCGCAGACAACCTATAAAGTCAGTTCGGACGACGAAATGATGGATGCCTTTACTGCCCTTGGTCATCGCTCTTCAGAAGGTGTCATCATCGAGGAGTTCATCCAGGGCGAGGAGTTTTCGCTCGATACATTTTCATTAGATGGAAAAATACTTGGCCAGACCATCAACCATTATCTCCCCACACCATTAGAAGTAATGACACATCCGTGGATCCAGTGGCGTGTCATCCTGCGGAAAGAAGCAAATCATCAATACTTTGACGATATCCGGCAGGCCGGTAAAAAAGCACTGGATGCCCTGGGCATGAAAACGGGCATCAGTCATATGGAATGGTTTCGCCGCAAAGATGGATCGATCGCGATTTCGGAAGTTGCTGCCCGGCCACCGGGTGCACAGTTTACCACACTGATTTCACGCGCATGTGATTTTGATGTCATCAAATCCTGGATGCGTCTGATGATCTATGATGAACCCGTGACCCCACAGATAAAGTACACTGCAGGGGCCGCCTATCTCCGTGGACAAGGAAATGGAAGAGTGACAGGCGTAGAAGGTTTAGAAGAAATTCGTTCTAAATACAATGATATCATCACGGACATACGTATACCCAGGATCGGTCAGGAGAAATCGGCGAGTTATGAGGGAGAAGGGTTTGTGATCCTGAGGCATCCGGATACTGTCGTTGTAGAAAGGGCGTTGGAGGAAATTGTGAATACGGTGAAGGTGATATTGAAATAAAGGAGGAAAGAAGGAGGAAAGGAGGAGGGGGAAGGAGATACGTCTAACCTCTATCCTCAGAAAGGGGAACCTTGAATTTTTGTTGAAGGATAAAAAATAAGCAGACTTTCAGGTCGTATAGGGTGAGGAGGGCCTGGAATGAGGGGTGCGATTACATTGCGAACTTTGCGTCTTTGCGCAACTTTTTTTTTAAGTTAATAACGAATAGCCATTAAAACACAAAAACAACCATTCGGAAAACTAGCTGATGGCAGAGCTGTCACGCTCTACACGCTGACCAACAAAGGTGGTGTGGTGATGGGCGTCATGGACTATGGCTGTACCATCACATCGCTGAAAGTGCCGGATATACAAGGCGTGCTGACTGATATCGTATTGGGATACGATACACTGAAGGGATACATTGCATCACCACATTACATGGGTTGTGTTATCGGTCGACACGCTAACAGGATCGGGTATGGAAAATTTACACTTGATGGTGTGGAGTATTCTGTACCTGTCAACCAGGAACCGCATCACTTACACGGTGGTTCAAATGGATTCAGTCATCAACTCTGGACTGCCTTACCCTTCGAAAATGAAAAAGGTGTCGGTGTCGATTTTCATTACCTGAGTAAAGATGGCGAAGAAGGATATCCCGGCAATCTGAATGTACGTCTCCGTTATTTTTTAAGTCACGACAATTCACTCATCATCCTATATCTCGCAGAGACAGATAAAAAAACCATATTCAATCCGACACAACACAGTTACTTCAACTTGCGTGGTGATGGTCGATCCATCCTAAACCAGGCACTGTTAGTAAATGCAAACCACTACCTGACCCTTCGTGAATCCAAAATTCCCGGAGGAGAATTTCAGGCAGTACAATCATCCCCACTCGATTTCCGAAAAATGAAACTGATCGGCACCGATTTATTATCCGGGCATGGACAGATCGGCATCGCACACGGTTACGACCACACCTTTGTCCTTACCAAACAAGGTGAAGAACTATCACACGCAGCCACCATCTTTGATCCGGTCAGTGGCATACAGATGGAAGTGCATACTACCGAGCCCGGCCTCCAGGTCTACACAGGCAATTTTTTAGATGAGCAGGTGCACGGAAAAAATAATGTTCAATACCAGCCGTATTCGGGTGTATGTCTGGAGACACAACATTTCCCTGATTCACCGAATAAGCCTACGTTCCCGACGACGGTCGTCAATCCGGGGGAGCAGTTCCAATCAACGACGATATATAAGTTTCAGGCCATGCGACGGGAGGAGTAAGAGAGCAAGACGGGCCTTTTCGATCGTTTCGATTCCTTCAACGACCGAATAAATATTTAAAGACCGATCTTTCTCGCAAGCAGATCAAATCGTTTGTCTTGCCGTATCAGATCCATCTTTGGGTCGACCCGGATGCTGCACAGGGATTCTTCGTGTCGCTCATAACTTTTTTCAAGCCAGATAAAAGCATGGCTCGAGTCGCCCATAGATGCATACACGACCGCAAGACTTCGATAGTCATTACTCCCCAAAGAATGATTGACGAGGATCTCATTGATGATCTCATTGGCTTTATCGTGATCTCCTGAGGCTGCATAAATATGAGCAAGACCGAGATTCGTTTTTACCACGTTTTTGATGAGACTGCCCCAGATATGATTTTCTCGTGCGGCTTCGTGGTACATT
Organism: Chitinophagales bacterium; assembly: GCA_038203125.1. Taxonomy (GTDB): domain Bacteria; phylum Bacteroidota; class Bacteroidia; order Chitinophagales; family Saprospiraceae; genus Opimibacter. The sequence continues at coordinate 3,592 of JBBREG010000048.1, read as the reverse complement.
CGTTTTTCCGTGTAGCAAAGTGACAACAGACGATGCGCTGCAATAAAATCCTGATCCAGCTCGAATGTCTTCAGGGCCTTTTCAATGGCAAGATCATACTCACGCGAGTAGTAGTAGAAGATACCCTGGTCCTTAAGGATGGCCTGGGAAACAGGATCCAAATCTACCGCCAGAGCAATTTCGCGATTGGCTTCTTTCGTTCGCCCCATAAATAACAACCACTCTCCATACCAGTGATGACCAGTGGCATAATTTGGATTGAGATTGATACCGATGCGGAATTCCTTTCCGGAATTTACCCAATCCCATTCGTTGAGCATGATCAACAAAGCAAGCGAGATGTGTGCTTCTGCTAGTAGTGGATCAATTGATAATGCTTTTTGGATCGCAGCTTTCGCCTTGGGGTGAAATTCTCTTCGGGAGAATGTGGTGTGTTCTCCAAGTAAATTATACGTATCAGCAACACCGACCCAGGCAAGGGCGTAGTCAGGATCCTTTTGAATCGCCTTTTCAAAAAAACGTAATGCTGTAATCAGGCTAGACTCACTACGCTTATTCCATAAAAATCTTCCCTGCAGATACAATTGATAGGCTTCGGGATTCGCTGTAGATCGCTTTTGAAGTGCGTCTTTGTCTTCATCGGTCAATTGAATACGCAGCGCTTCCACAATTTTCGAAGCCACCTGCTCCTGTATATCAAATATATCATCCAGTGTACCCTGGAATGTATCTGCCCACAAATGTGAATCATCTGATACATCCACCACCTGGGCTGTGATGCGTAGTATATTTCCTTTCGTGCGCACACTACCTTCCATAATATACGTTACATGCATTTCTTCACTTAGGCTGCGTATATCCTTTGTAGTGCCTTTATATTTCATTGAGGTCGTACGAGATATCACACGTACATCTTTTAACCTCGAAAGTTTTGAAATTAATTCTTCTGTGAGTCCATCACTAAAGTAATCCTGTTCGGCATCGTTACTCAGATTGACAAAAGGTAGCACTAAGATTGAATCCTGCAATACTTTTGCACCCTTTCCTTCTACATTGGACGTAGTAGGTATGATGATTCCTTCGTGTCGAATGGCGTACAGATCAATTTGATCCTTTACGTGTAGGAGTTGATATCTACCCATGGCAATTCCCTCAAATTGGTGTTGGTTTTTTATATCCTCATACACCCTGCTGGAAAGCAGAATACTCCCGGCGACGGAGAATGATTCAATACGGGAAGCGATATTGACTACATCACCATAGATCGTGTCTTCATCAATCACCACATCACCTGAGTGTATCGCCATGCGCAGCGGCACTACCGGTTCTGCTTGCATTTCGATCTGAATGGCAAGAGCTGCCTGTACTGCCTCCAGGTTGCTCGTAAAAAGACAGAGTGCGCCATCACCTCGGAGTTCGATGATACGGCCATGATGAGCTTTCGTTTCTTCCTCGAGCTTACGCTTCAATTTTTCGAGCTGTTGAATGGCCAGGTCTTCGTTTTCTTGCATCAGCAGACTGCTGTCGGCAATTCCGGCAAACATAATAGCAGCGAGCTGGCGAATGGGCATGGAGAAACTGATCGAATTGTGGCCGAAAGGTAGGAATTGATTCGTAAGCAGGGTGAGTAGAACGGAAAACTTATACCCGAATAATTTTATTCTCCGCTACGACAAAGATCTGACGACCCACCTGTGCATTCATTTCATATCCACCTGTAAAGACACCAAAGCTTGGTAATATCATCTGACGCTCATCTTTAATGAAACAGGGAAGTTTAATGGATTGCTTTATGGCAGAACGCAAACAAAATACAGGATGGATATGTCCACAAAACACAAAGATATTTGGATCAATATCCGGCTGCGGATGATGAGAAAATAAAAACCCACTTTCGATAAGATGATCTTCTACACGAATATTACTTTCCACAAAAAGAGACATTGGAAGAATATCATGATTTCCCAAAACAACGATCATTTCTACTTCAGCATATTTTTTTCTCCACTGTGAAAATGATTCCCATTCTGAATTGTAACGGTGATGGAATAAATCTCCCAGGAAAATAATCCGCTCAACTTGATTTTCTGTTACAAGGGTATCGAGCGTTGAGAAATTGTAGTGCTGCGCACTTGATGGAATGGCAATGCCCGCTTTTCGGAAGTGTGTAATCTTGCCCAGATGCAAATCACCGATCAATAGCGTTTTTTGTTCTTTCCAAAAAGCAGCTTTTTGGGACAGCAATAGAAAGTGTTGCCCTGCTATCTCAATTTCCATCACTATATGCGTTGATCATTTTTTGCACCCTGGATTCCAGTTTTTCAGAAGTGAGCTGCTCCCGCAACCTATCCACCAATAACGGAAAAGATAACGGGCTTGGTTTGTCTATATTTTTTAACACCACTTTTTGTTCCCGCATACGGTTTAACGCTGTTCGCAATCGTTCTTCATCCAGTTGATAATCGAGTACTTCCTGGAACGCCTGGCGTATCAGCAGATTGTCTTTCTCATATTCAAACATTACCTGAAACAGTAAAGAAGAGGAAGCCTGCAATTGGCTTGTCTTAATATGTTTTCCGGGGAATCCCTGGAATACAAGACCTGATATTGATGCGATTTCTCTGAATCGTCGTTTCGCCATTTCGGTTGCATTTACACTTTTGTTGATGTCTTCCAGTAAATTATCAGTAGCGAACAAATCAATGGTTGCCATAATTTTTTCCAGGTCAACATACTGGTCACTCAATAATTCAAATCCATAATCATTCATGGCGATGGAGAATGTAATTGGGATCACCGTGCTGATCCGATATGCAATAATAGCTGCCATCCCTTCATGCACAAGCCTTCCTTCAAACGGGAAAATAAAAATATGGTGACCTTCCTTTGCTGTAAATTGTTCAATTAAAATCTCATCACGATCCGGAATTTTGGAACGCCTTTCTTGAAGTTCCAACAGCGGCATCAGCTTTTTTATCTCAACTTCTTTATGCGGATTATGGATTGCATCGGCCAATCGATTTCGGATAAATGTGGATAGATTGGAAGAAAGTGACATACGGCCTCCCATCCATTGCGGCACAATACCCTTACGCGAGGGTTCATTCTTAACCGTTACCGTCATGTCTCGCAACCGCAGATACTGCACACTCCGACCCGCAAACCAAAATACATCACCGGGCTTGAGCCTGGAAATAAATGATTCTTCAATGGACCCCAAATATTTTCCATGTTGAAATTTCACCCGCAAGGAAGCGTCAGATACAATCGTGCCCATACTCAATCTGTGTCGCATAGCTACCCGACGATCCCTGACTACAAACAAATCATGTTCAATTTCCACTTTCCGGAACTCATCATACGCTTCCAGTGAAGGACTGCCAGTGGTAATAAAACCCAGTAGCCATTCCCATTCTTTCCGGTCGATGAGATGATAACAATAGGTATTGCGTATTTCATTGTAGAGCTCTTGCTCAGTGAATCCTTCACCTACCGCTAGTGTCACCATCCACTGTGCCAATACATCAAATGACAATACATGCGGAATGCGCTCTTCGAGTATATTTTTTTCAACACCTTCCCGGAGCGATAC
>JBBREG010000047.1:0-17233 GCA_038203125.1 Chitinophagales bacterium | reverse complement strand
CATTGAAGTCTATAGAGCTTCTATATTTTCTTTTGTTATTTAATGGTCTGCTTATTTGTCTTATTGTAATAATGGGCAAACAACTTACTGTGGCCTACACCAATCTAATGGTAACTCGCAAAGTAGGGTCGTATGTTTTGTCAATTATAATGTTAAGTCTAATTTGTTTGTTTACATTTGGGAAATACAAATTAGTTGAAATTTTTTTATACGCGATCAACCTAGTTATCTTACTATTCCTGGTTGTGTATTTTCTCAACTTGAAAGCAAAAAAGCTGTAGAGGTTTCCTTTAAGAATAATCACAGGCGAAAAAGTGTGACGTTCTTTAATAATATTCCCCGACCGTTTTTCACTTCGACCCTGTATGCTCTAAAATTCCGCTCATCGGGAGAGCCATGGGACCTCAATAGGGTCGAGGATAATTTTTCTGGTGAAAAGGGGAATTACCTCTTCTGTGGCCGGGCACTTCGTCATTTTAATTTAACCTTCTCCTTTACTTTTACCGATATTCAACTCCCATATTGATTGCCACCATCATGACCCCCATCGAAACCATCAGCGACATCGCCAAAGCCATCCAGCTTGCCCTGGGGCCCGTTTTCTTATTGACCGGTATCGCCGGCATGCTCAATGTCATGTCAGGTCGCCTCTCCAGGATCATCGACAGGGGCAGAGCACTCACGGAAAAACCTGATGTCATCGCAACATATCAACCGGATGAGCTCCGCAACGAACTTCAGATGTTAGAAAGGAGAAGACATATCACCAGTAACGCCATCACGATGTTTACCGTTGCAGCCTTACTCGTTTGCCTCGTCATTGTAGCCCTGTTCCTCGAAGTCATGTTCCTGGTTCCTTTAAATTATATTATCGGCACGCTCTTTATCCTGGCGACGCTGGGTCTGGTGATCGGTCTTGGTTACTTCCTTCACGAGGTCCGTCTATCCTCGAATACAGTACGAATCCGGGTAAACAGATAAGGATACTATCCATCAAAAAAACAGGACTTACGAAACCATACATCTGCTTGGCAAATGAACTTTTGAATAGGCATTTCGTTTCTAGTTTCCCGAGATTACTATTTTCAGGTTAGATCATACAATCTTTAGCCCCATATTATGCCGAACGTTTTTTTGATAGATGATGACTTTGATGACCAGGAGTTTTTTTTACTGGCACTGAAAAAACTGGACAAATCAAATGAATGTGTATTTGCGAAGGATGGCGAATTCGCTCTACAGAGGATCCGATCCGACGAAAATTTTCAACCCGATTATGTTTTTATCGATTATAACATGCCTAGGATGGATGGACTGCAGTGCCTGGCAGAAATCAGGAAAATGGATCGATTCCTCAAAACACCTGTATACATGTATTCCACTACAGATAATCCGAAAACAATGGAAGATGCCAAAAACCTGGGTGCAACTGGTTTTATCGTCAAGCCATCTAATCTGCAGGTGCTGGTTGAATTATTGAAGGTGACGATAAGGTGACCCATTCGACAGGATCAGGGCAAGGTGCAAGGAGCGTGACTACAATGACACTACTCCAATAAAGTTGCGATTGATACCTGGACACATTAGATTTAAATTTTAAAATACCACACCTATAAACTTTTTCTCTGAATCCGGCCGAAAGATCAGCATGAGATAAGCCCAGCTTTGCGCATTTGCAGGTTGTTGGATATTCTGGAGATATTCAAGTGATGGGCTTGCAAACATCATACTATATCCTGCCTGCATTGAAGTTGCCTTATTAAAAACAAAGCCCAGGGTGAAATCGATTTCAGTTCCAAGTGAATTCTCCATCAATTCTTCTTCATCAAAAATATCCGCATCCGCACCGAATGAATGAATCGTTGCAGAAATGAATGCTGTTGATTTTGGATGATAGGTAATTGTTCCAAATAGATCCTGCAAACCTACTGAATGATGATGACGCCCACCTACATAAAAATAATCCATGAAACCATTATGGATATGATTCGTCCCGTACATCGGATCGAATGAATTGTTTTCTCCCGAGGTGCTATGTTGGTCTGTGCCACTCAGGATTTCAAAACCTGCTGTAGCCTTCAGTCTTGAATCCTTTTCGCTATTTAGCATGAACTGGTATGCCAGCTGCAAACCCGCATCATATGCATTTACTTTTTTAGCAGAGATATCCTTGCCTGATTGATAGTACCCGAAACCGGAAATGTGCGCATTACCTTTTTGATAATGAATATTTGAAATACCTATCGTTTGCGTAAACCGTGTGTCTTTGTCAATGATCTGATTCAGGGAATCTCTTTGTATAAACTGACGGCCATTATTCCAAAACAAAAGAGAATAATCAAAATGTACCTGTTTGCTTTCAACCCGAATCATTTGGGCAGTCTTGTATTGATCTGCCGGGGAATATGTGTTACCACTCAATGATTCACCACTCTGATTAAATCCTGCCCCTGCATGAACCTTGATTTGGTTTCGCTCATATTTGAGACGTGCAAAATCATGAGCCCTGGCCTGCAATACCCAATCCAGATTTCCCAAAAAACGAACGTTATCATAATTCAATTCCTGTCTACCCAGCTGCACAGACCAGAATTCATTCAACGGCAGTAGTACCCAGGCTTCGTGGACAGAGAGAAGATTGTCAGAAAGTTTTGCCTGGCCGGTATTACCCCATGTGCGGATGTCCTGGATGCTGGCATAGAGTGAGATTTTCTCCCATGTATAGGTACCCTGTAACCGGATCCGCTGACTGATGAATACTGCCGGATCCACATGTTCAGAAATTAATTTACCATATCCATGTCGATACTCTCCCCGCTGCACAAGCTGTCCGCCAAATACGAATTGAGCCTGCATCTCCGCTGGAAATATCAGGAGAAATCCTGCGAAGAAAATCCAATATTTCTTCATCCGGGCGTTTGTCAGCGTATTCATGATTACATCTCTTTAAGCGTGGAAATAATTTTATCAATCGTTTTTACATTGTCCAATCCCAGTCCTTCCTGTTGATAGACAAGTTCTCCATGCGGATTAAACACACTGATGATATTGGAGTGGGAGAAATCCATCGGCGAAATCTCTTCATATTTTACAGATAGCACATTCGCTAATTCACGTGTCGTATACTCCGTGCCCTGCAGGAATATCCAGTGATCAGCATCCATTTGATTTACAGCCGCAAATCTTTTTAACCTCGAAGGTGTATCCGATTCCGGATCGATGCTGACCAGGACAAACTGGACATGCGGTAAATCCTTCTCAGGTATTTCTTCTGCGATACTTCGCATATCTGCGACGAGTCTTGGACACGCAGCTTTACAGGATGTATAGATCATCACGAGCACTGTTACTTTTCCCTTGAGGTCTTCCAGCCGGATCGATTGGCTATCCTGTGTAAACCAGGTGGATGGGAGGTTAAAGATGGAATGCTCTGAATATCCGTCCGAAATGTTACTTGATGCTTCATGATCTGCATGTTTCAGGTCACAGGCGGAAATAAGAAGGCAACCAAATAAGAGACAGCTTATGCTATTGATCCGGTTCATTTGATTCTTTGTCTTTAACACATCTGAAACCCAGATTGCGAATAGAATAATTTGCTTTCAGGCTGCCTCTGAATGCATAGCGCATAAATGCAGCATAGTTCATCTTGTCACTTGATCCTAAGGATCCGCTACCACAAAACATATCGGGATCATTGCTGCCATCCTTCCGGGACTCACCTGATATCATTACAGCACTGAAGTCTTCCATCCATTCCCAGACGAGTCCATGCAAATCATGTACGCCCCAATAATTGGGTAACGCTTTGCCGACTTCATTCTGGTACGATTGAGGCTTTTCATATTGATCCAGGATATACTGATTGTACGAATCAAGCCGGCGTGCATCTGCATTTGTTGCATCCGCCATGGCAACATATTCCCACTCATCCAGTGTAGGCAATCGTTTACCAAGACAATCACAGTATGCCCGTGCTGCAAACCAAGATATGGTAGTGACAGGTGAAGAACTTTTTACATCAGATGGATACATTGTATCGTTCAACCAACCTGACAGATAATGATCATCAGCATATAATTCTATCACTTTTGATTTCTGCCATATGGGGATACCGGATAGAAACTGTTGATACTGATGATTGGTCACCGGATATACATCGATATAAAAATCGGTAACAGAGACCAGAGTTGAATCCTTCCCATATAATGGTGTGTACGATCCTCCCGTAATACGTGCCATATGGTCCGGAGAGATCGTCATACACGGCTTATCAATCTTCTTGTACGCCTGATGCTTACCTGCATTTTGTTGATTAACGGGTTGATCCTGGTCAGCTGCACAGGATAGCAACAGCAACATACATGGATATACTACTAACCTGATCATCGGAATGGCAAATGCCGGTTAAGGATGAGCTAATGTTTTCATGACATGTTCAGCCGTGATGTCTTTCTGGCTATTGCCCCAACTGTGAAATACGTATGTCAATACATTTGCTACTTCTGCAGGTGATAATTGCTGTGAAGGCATGACACTATTATACTTAACGCCATTCACGGTAATTTCACCCGCTAATCCATTCAACACCGTGGCAATGGCTCTGTCTGCATCCGCATTGAGATAATCGGATTTTGCGAGGGGTGGGAAAGCATTCGGAATACCTTGCCCGTTCGGTTGATGACATGCATTACAGGTCTTCAAATAGATTCCCTTTCCTGCTGCGATACGTTCATCAAGTGACACAGCAATGGGTTCGACAGGTGCGTTTGGATCTACTGGCATCGCCTGAATGGCGCCACCTTCGGGCATATAGATACCTTCCATCTGCGTTCCCGAATAGATATGTTCACTTTCACTTCCTTTTACTTTCATCATCCCTAAAGCGCCTTTATTGAACGCCCTGAATATGGAGTGATCCACAAGAATAAATGTACCTGGTATTTCAACTTTAAATTCTACAATGGCGGCACCACCCGCAGGGATCAGCGTGGTCTGAACGTTTTGATTAATCAGGGATCCACCTTCCACATAGACTTTATCAAATATCTCGCCGATGACGTGGAATGAAGAAACAAGATTTGGACCACCATTGCCAACAAACAATCTGACGGTTTCACCTACGTTAGCAGTTAATGCTCCATCTTCTACCAGCGATCCGACTTTACCATTAAATACTACATAGTCAGCATTTTCATCGACCGCCTTCTGCATATCAAAAGGTTGCAATCCCTGTTCTCCGTTTTTACCAACAGTATAAAAATCTCCCTGCATGACATAATATTCTTTATCCACTTCCGGCAGTCCGCCTTCAGGTTCTACAAGGATGAGACCATACATCCCGTTACCAATGTGCATACCTACTGGAGCCGTAGCACAGTGGTAGACATAGAGACCCGGATTGATCACTTTGAAGGAGAATACAATCTCATGTCCTGGCGCAACAAACGATGATGTAGCTCCACCACCCGGACCCGTCACTGCATGCAGATCGATATTATGCGGTAATTTATTATTCGGATGATTCTTGAGTGTAAATTCAACTTCATCACCAACCCTCGTCCGAATAAAACTTCCGGGAACAGTTCCTCCGAAGGTCCAGAAAACATAACGCACCCCATCGGCCATTTCACTTTCCTTTTCGATGATCTCCATGTCCACCAGAAGTTTCTGTGCAGCCCGGGTGCCTACAGGAAAAGGAACTTCCGGTGGTGAAGTCAATTTAGCCTGGACCGTATCTTTGGTTTTGATCATGGTATAATCCGTTGTCGTCTTCTTACATGCGGCCCAAAGAAGTATGGAGAGTATCAGAATACTAAGTGTTCCTGAATATTGTTTGAAGCTTTTCATGACTGTAATGCTTTTATTTTATTGTTTTTTAATTCCATTGCACGCGGAAACAGAATATTGTTTTCAAGATGAATGTGCAGATGTAAATCAGCCTGAAATTCCTTTAGTAATGAAAATGCGACATGCGCTACGTTGCAACCGAACTGCAATTGAAACTCATCTGTCAGCGCTGCAATTGACCTCCAGCGTCTTCCTTCCTGTTCATGATCCTTTTCCATAGAAGATATCATCTGTTGAAAGAAATGCAGCGGTACACATCCTGGAGATGCCATGTCAGCAGGTGTGGATATAAGATCACGTATCATCGGGAATACAATACCTTCCTCGGCCTCCATATGCCGGAGCAGCTCCTCGGCTCCTTCTACAAATAGCGTTTGAATCTCTGCCAGGACGGGCTGGGTCTTTCCATGTGCTTTATAAATTTGTTCCAGGTATCCAGTGATCACCGGCACCTGGATACGGATATAGTGATGATGTTTCATTTCGATCTCATCAATAATGTTACGTATCGGCCAGTGTTCATAATCAGATTGATGTTCGATGTCAGTTGTATCGATCTTATGCAATGCGTTGATAATCTCTTCCGCCAGGAGACCTTTTTCATGAAGAGCTTCTTTTAGGGTGCGATTCCCTCGGCAACAGAAATCAATTCCGTTTGCCTTGAAAATGGTCGCTGTCCTGTAATCGTTTGCGACGATGGTTCCAATTTGATCTTCAAGTTGAATATTCATATTGTTAATTGTTGTGGTGAGTGATTGAGTTGGCTATACTGAAACGAAGTGTGAGTTGCCTGCACTGAGTGGTGTCGAAGTGTGCGTTTTGTATTTTCATCTTTCAACTTTCATCTTTTACTTTTCATCTTTTATCCTTTATCTTTTACTATAATGGTATTGAAAATGATGCGACAGTATAGTAGATAGCCCAGCCGACAAATCCGATAATAATAGCCCATAGCCAGGCCGGTACACTGCGGGGAGTTTCACTGCCTTCAATAAGGAAAGTTCGTTGATCGCCTTTGCCATAGGCATTGACCATCAAAGGGATAACACCATCAACTACTTCATTTTCCCTCAAGCCTTCCACGGCAACAGCAGGACCATTACGAACGGTGAATTGAATTTTCCGGATACCTTCTTTCCCATGCGGATCCTTGCTTATGATCTTCAGCACATGCTCCCCATCAACGAGCCTTCGGGTGTCCAGTTCAAAATTAATGGGCGTGTTAAAATCACCTAAAGGCCTGGGATCATCATTGAGGAAAATCCTCACTTTGCTCTGATTGCTCATGATCATTCTTGATTTAAAATGGAATATTTAATATGGTCCGCATTTTTTTCACCAGGCCGGATCACCCATTTAATGGAGAGGTATAGGCTCACGACCGTGATCGCTATGACTGCCCACATGATGACATAGTCCCATTGACTATCCGGTCCGGCACCATGCACAACGCCTTTTAAAAGCTTGGGTTGGTTGCGTTCACAAACAGGACATGCTGACAATATCCCTGCAACTGGCAGCAGAAGAAAGGTGCATACGATTTGAATCCGGGTCTTAAAATTCATCAGCCTGCGTTTTGATTTTTATGAAATCCATTAATTTTTTCACTTCTTCTGTCGTCAGGGAATCCCCTGTATTCCCCCAGGCGGTACGTTCATAATTCATAATTGCAGTGACTTCCTTTTCGGTCCACTCCATATTGGTACCGATACCAGCCATAGCGCTGTATTCAGGTCGTGCATCATAACCATTCATAATGATGTCCACATACAGTTGGAGATCTTCTCCATTTACGATGGGACTATTTTTTAGAGGTGGGAAAGCTCCTTTCAATCCTTCTCCATTCTCCTGATGACAACTTTGACAATGCATGATGTATAGCTCTTTACCATTGATCGCATTCGTACCATCCGCAGCCACTTCCTTTTCCTTCTCATAGAGGAAGATCATGGGTTCTGTTTCCGCAGGTAAGGGAGCTTGCCTGAGCGACTGCAGGTAAGCAATGAGTTGCAATACTTCTTTCGACGCCACAACTTCACCTTCCTGTCCATCCATAAACTGTTTGGGTACACTCACGATCACATCCCCTTTCAGTGGATGCTTCTTTACTTTAAACAGCCATGGATAATTAGGCATAATGGATTGCTCTACTACAATTCTCGGATTGTACAGATGCATGAGATGCCACTCGAATATGGGTTGTCTGGTGCCTACATCCGCAAGATCTGGTCCGGTACGTTCCGTTCCCATCAGAGTTGCCGTATTCTGCCACAAACTTGTTCTTGTGATATGTGCATAGTCAGCCGGTATACCAGGTCGCCCACCAAACACTCTGTCCATGTCGACATTTCGCACCTGCTGTGTGTGACAGGCTACACATCCTTCACGGATGTATATATTCCTTCCAGCCAATACATCACCTGACATGGGTTCTGTATCCGGTAGCGGTGCATTATTGCGTTGATTGTGTATGGCCGGTAAGATCGCTGTCAAAAAAGTCAGTATCAAAAACATGGTCCCGGCGATCGCATATAGCTTGCGATGATCGTTAAATACATTCATCGTGATAAGATTATTTCATTTGAGTTTCAGAAGCCAGTATTTTATACGCTTCTTTTTTGACATCGATATCCTGCACTTCCTCATTTACCATCTTGAAGAAGTTGTATGCAAAAAACAGATGGGATAAAAACATAAGGCTTCCACCAATCGCTCTCCATACCCAGTAATCGAACATGACGACGACGCTATCGATAAATGGTTTTTGTTCCATCCACATAAGACCTTTCAATGTGCCTCCAATAGACAACGGCACGGCATACAGCAATAGCCCTACGAATGCAAGCCAGAAATGTGTACCCACCAATGCCTGTGGCGGTTCCTTACCCGTCAGCCGGGGTACAATGGCATACGTTCCACCCCATATGGCGAACGTAATGATGCCATAAAATCCAAAGTGTGAGTGGCCTACAGTGAAATCCGTAAAATGCCACAACAGGTTTGTAAATCGAAATGCCTGCGCAGTGCCCTGTAGAGAAACAATGAGATAGTATACCACAGCTACCAGGAAGAATGGAAGTGTATAACTGTTAGCCACTTTATTCCATTGACCTTTAAACGTCATGATGAAATTTATGGAGCCTGCCAGTACAGGGATAATCATACCCGCACTGCCTACAATACTTACCGTCTGCAACCACCATGGAATGGCACTAAACACAAAATGATGCGTACCAATCACTGTGTAAAACAGGATAAAGGTCCAGAATCCAAGGATACCAAGACTATATGCATAGATGGGTCTATTGAGCTGTTGAGGAATAAAATAATAAAGCAACCCAAGCGTGAACAGTGTAAACCACATACCTACACCTGAGTGCATATAATACCCCTGCACAATCGTCTCGCCCAAACCATTTTGCCAGAATGGGAGATAAGCTGTCAATGCAATAATGATGGTAAAAATGATTGCCGAAATGATAAACCAATTGGAGATGTAAATCTCCTTCGTGGTTCTCCTGGCTACTGTCATGTAAAAATTAATCAGGGTCAGGATCAATGCAACAGCAAACAAAAGAGTGATCGGCCAGATATATTCCCTGAATTCACCGCCACCATTATTAATACCTGCCATCAGGCTAAGAGATCCTAAGATGACCATCAGGTTAATGAGGATGAGCCCGATCCAGCCCCAGCTGATCTTAAAGATTTTCGTATTGCTGACGGTGGGGACCACATAATATCCAAGACCGATAATGCCCAGTGAGGCCCAGCCCCAGAAGACCATATTCGTATGGACTGGACGCAACCTTCCGAAACTCAGCCACTCTGAACTGTCAATTTCGGGTGCCACAAATTTAATCCCCACATATTCACCGATCGAGCCACCGAGTACAAGCCAGAAAACAGAACAGCCCAGGTACCACAGTATGAGTTTTGTGATATCCGGACTGAGGGATGGACGCGGTGATGCTTTTTTCTTTACGGCAGTAAAATGAACTTCCTGTCCGGAGCTGATATTTTGCACGAGTCCTCTTGTATCCAGGGGTACTTCGCTGCCGGACAATTCATCCTCCGGTAATGCAAAATGTTGTGCAAGCTCCATTTTTTTGAGTTCCTCCTGCAATTCCATTCCACCTTTGGTGCGCAGATTTTCCGCCAATACCAAAGCCTCTTTGCTTTTCCGCTTGTTATGAAACATTTGGACGGTATTATTCGCTTTTACCAACGCAAAAACGGCACCCAGCAAAACCGGAATCATGACCAGGACGATCGTTATAAGGATTCCCGGTTGTTCCAGCAATGGCCTCTTCATGGATTCAACACTCTGCGCCATAAGTGGACTTGCCAGGGTGCTCATCAACAGGATTACGAGAGAGGAAATAATCTTTTGACTTGTTGTCTTGTCTATTCTCCTTTTCTTTTCAGCCATCAGGATATCATTTTGCTGGTCGTACAGGTATCCTATGATCAGCACCATCGGCACAATCAATAACCAGAATAGAGCGGGCACCAGGAATGGCCCGGCGTTTATGTCAATAATATTCGTTGATTCACGCGCGGGGAGGGTAAAGGGAATACCAAAAAGCAAGAAAAGGATTACGGATTTTTTCATTACAACGTCGGATTTATTCAAACGCCTACTCAATAGTCCTTTGTAAAGAAACCTCTGTATAGACATGTCAAAAATCCGTTGAATCCCTCTCCTGCAGCATGATGAGAATCAATAAAGGAATTGATATTGGTAAATGATAACGTAAGATTGTGGTAAATGAGGAGAATAGGCGCCTCACAAAAATTCAGGGTATCTTTCGCATCATACACACCTTCAGACAAGAATTCGAAAAAAGATGTCGGAGATTTCAAATAAACAAAGTAAAGGCTCAACCAATCTTGAGGCATTGTTTAATTATGCTACCATGGGTATCCTGATAACAGATAGCCATGGAAAAATAACAGCCATCAACCCCTTTGCATTAAAAGAATTTGGGTTTGCTGAAGATGAGCTTTTGGGTCAGAAAATTGAAATATTGATTCCTTTCCGCTATTATCATAATCATGAAGAACAGCGTAACCAGTATTTTGAAAAACCACAGAACCGTCCGATGGGATTAGGAATGGACCTCTTTGCCTTGCGAAAGGACGGAACTGAATTTCCGGTAGAAGTAAGCCTCGGCAACTTTCAGGACAATGATGAAAAATTTGTAATCGCTTTTATTAGCAATATATCCGTTCGTAAAAAATCTGAGGTCCAAATTCAAAAGCTGAATGACGAGTTGGAATCCACTGTTGAGCAGCGTACTGTAGAATTGACCAATGCCATGCGTCTGCTCGAAAGTTCAAAAGAAGAACTTTCCAAAGCACTTGAAAAAGAAAAGGAACTCGGAGAGTTAAAGTCGAGGTTTGTCTCGATGGCTTCTCACGAATTCCGGACCCCCCTAAGCACCGTTCTGTCCTCCTCTTATCTCATACAAAAATATGTTAGTGCGGAAGATCAGGGCAAACGGGAAAAACACCTCGACCGAATCATTTCATCAGTCAATATGCTCACTAGTATTCTCAACGATTTTCTAAGCCTGGGACGGATCGAAGAAGGAAAGATCCAGGTCAGAATGACTGAGTTCAGTATTGAAGAGAATATTCAGGCCATCCTTACTGAAATCCGGGACAGTCTTAAAAAACATCAGATCCTGCGATATCATCACGAGGGGTATACGTATGTTGTCCTCGACAGTTCACTCCTGAAACACATCGTGCTCAACCTCATCTCAAATGCCAGTAAGTTTTCATCAGAAAATAGTCCAATTGAAATAGAAACGAATCTAAAAAATCGGATCCTCACGCTCATCGTCAGGGATTTTGGATTGGGAATTTCGAAAGATGACCAAAAACATCTGATGGAACGTTTTTTCAGGGGTAGCAATGTGTCCAACATCCAGGGAACCGGGTTGGGCCTGCACATCATTGCCAAGTATGCGGAATTAATGAATGGTGAGGTGGAATGTAAAAGCGAACTGAACAAGGGCACAGAGTTTATCATCACGTTTAATCTGAATGAACCTGCATGAAAAAAATATTACTGATCGAAGACAATGATGACATTCGGAGTAACACAGCCGAAATATTAGAGTTGGCCAACTATGAAGTCCAGGTGGCCGAAAATGGAAAAATAGGGGTAGAGAAAGCATTGGAATTTTTACCTGACCTGATTATTTGTGACATCATGATGCCTGAGTTGGATGGATATGGTGTACTCCATGCAATCCAAAGACGTGAGGCAATCAAAAATACACCGTTCATTTTCCTGACCGCCAAAACAGAACGGAGCGATTTCAGGAAAGGAATGGAGTCGGGCGCTGATGATTATATCACGAAGCCGTTTGATGGAACCGAATTGCTGAATGCGGTTGATGGACGTCTTAAAAAAATAGAATGGTTACGGCAGGAAGTCCTGAGTGGACTCGATGGACTTGGCACATTAGTGAAAACAACAAGCGGGCAAAACACATGGCAGTCCCTGACGCAGGACCGGAATGTCAATACGTATAAAAAGAAACAGGTGATCTATGGTGAAGGGAATCATCCGAACAAACTCTATTATATTTCTTCCGGCAAAGTAAAGACGTATCAGACGAATGATGACGGCAAAGAACTCGTCACGAATCTTTATAATAAAGGTGATTTTTTTGGTCACATTGCTTTATTGGAAGGCAACGTCTACGCTGATACAGCGGAGACACTGGAGGAATCGGAGATCGCCATGATCCCCCGGGAAGAATTCGATGAGCTGATCAATCTCAATCCGGAGGTGGCGCGTAAGTTTATTCAGATCCTTGCCAAAAACATCGCGGATAAAGAATCCCAGTTGCTGGCCATGGCCTATAATTCCCTGCGTAAGAAAGTGGCTGACGCCTTATTGCTGGTGCGCAATAAATACAAAGTGACCAATGACAAGACCTTTGCGATAGACATGAGTCGTGAAAGCCTGGCAAATATTGCAGGAACCGCTACCGAATCCCTGGTTCGCACGCTGAGTGATTTTCGAAATGAAAAGATGATTGACATTCGCGATGGAGCGATCATCATCACTGATGAAAAGAAACTTGAAAAACTTTTAAATTAGGCTACATGGAATTTTCTTCCGTACGCGTAAGGAATTTGTAAAAATCTGATTTTAGTTTTCTGAACCGAATATCTGCCGTTATCATCTGTTGCTGCAGCCTGGAGCTCATATAGTCGACACCCGGTTCATTTGGATTTATATATGTCTGCTCACTATCCAGTTTATGGTCCAGCTCAGCGATATTATGGCGCAGCAGGTTGATAAACTCTTCTTCGGTTAACAACAGCGAATGAAAATGTTCAACGCGTGGTAGTAATGCAATATCGAAGTCCTCTTGGAGCATCTCAGATAAGCGTGTCTTCATCACAATATTCTCATCAGACATAGATCTCAATAGGTGTGTCCAGGTATTACTTTCATTACGAAGATTTTTGATATTCAGGTTCGGCATTTCCTGGATGATATTGTTTTTACTAATTGTTACTACGGATTTTGGTCGTGGGGAGGTTTCTGGTATTCCTTGCTGAATCATAGATGCTGACACCTGTTAACCCAGGTGGATTAGAAAATATAGGTTAAGCCAATCCCCGCAGAAAGATATTTCAGGTCAACAGGTGTGGTCACGTTATCAATGCTAAAATCAGTGGAAAGCGAACGATACCTTCCGTAAGGTGTTAATTGGAAATGACGACCAAGACCAATGGCCACAGCTGCCTCAAACTGCACCCCCAAGCCATGACCGGTGTCCCCAATACGAATTCCTTCTAAATTTTCAGCCTCAATATGCTCGTACAAACCTCCAATACCGACCAGGTAAGTGACTTTCGATATAGTCGTAGGATAGTTAAACCTGACGCCCAGCGTATAACCAGTTTCTTCAAAATCCACGTCTGCTCCTGCAAAAGATTGGTCTGCTGAAAAATGATTCCAGCCCCACCCCGTATACGCAGACAGAAGGTTGGTGAATTGATATCCAAGTGACATTTCACCCCCGATACCCGTTTTGAGATCACTATTTCCAAATTCTGTGGTTGGAAAATTCATCCCGGACTTGATACCAAGTTGCCATTTCCCCTGCCCACTGAGTTGTGTTGATAAAAGTACGATGACAAATAAGCTTATTAACCTCCATGTCAATGACATAAAAGGTTTGGAGTTATAATTTATGGAATTCATTTAGATAGATTTTAGACCTCAAATATCCAATCAGGGAACTTGATTGGAAATGATCAAAATCATGTTTTCCTATAATTCAAATCAGGAAGTGCGGCATTGCCGGCACATGGACCTCTTTTGAGGTAACCCAAGAATTTCTACTTCACCTCATTCTGACCAATAATTATTTGCCAAAACGTTGAATGATTTCCCGTTCAAGCCACTCACGATGTTGAGGATGAGCAATGTTCATTAAGGCCACAGCTCGTTGTTTCAGATTTTTTCCAAACAAATTAACAACCCCGAATTCGGTCACTACATAATGTACGTGCGCCCGGGTGGTAACCACACCAGCACCACTTTTTAAAAACGGGACAATCTTAGATTCACCTTTATGGGTTGTCGACGTCAAGGCAATGATCGGCTTCCCGCCTTCTGATAGTGCTGCTCCTCTCATAAAATCCATTTGACCCCCCACCCCTGAATATTGATATGTCCCGATCGAATCTGCACACACCTGGCCGGTCAGATCAATTTCAATCGCGGAATTGACGGATACTGCTTTCGGATTGGACCGAATCACCCTGGTGTCATTGACATAATTGATGGTGAGAAACGCAACCTGTGGATTATCATCTACAAAATCGTACAATTTTCTCGTGCCAATCGCGAAACCTGTAACGAGTTTTCCAGGATGCTTTTTTTTGTATTTGTTCGTGATTACTCCATTCGCTACCAGGGGCAGGATGCCATCAGAAAACATCTCGGTATGGATACCCAGGTCTTTATGGTTCTTCAATGCAGCAAGAACTGCATCCGGGATGGCACCGATTCCGATCTGGATTGCAGACCGGTCATCAATAAGCTCTGCGCAATACATGCCAATGGTTTGGACAGCTTCCGTCACCTTGCTTTGATAATTCACTTCGGGTAATGCTTCATCAATTTCCACCATGGCGTTGATTTCATGTATGTGGATAAATCCATCTCCGTGAGTTCTGGGCATTTGCGGGTTCACCTGGGCAATAACGTGTTTGGCATTTTTCACTGCACCTCGCGCTATATCCACGGACGTGCCAAGGGAACAAAAACCGTGTCGATCGGGAGGTGACACATGGATCAGAGCAACATCCAGGGGCAAATATTCCTGTTCGAATAATAGATTGATCTCGCTGAGAAATACAGGCACATAATCCCCATGATCACCGTTGACCATTTTTCTCGTATTCTCTGATACAAACAATGAATTCATAAAAAACCCTTTGTCAAGTCCTTCCTCGTCGAACAGGCCAGCCCCCAGGGTGCTAATGCTATTTAATTCAATATTCGCTAGTTCTGCTTTCCGTCTGAAGAGTGCTGCCAACAAATGTGTCGGGGTAGCAGCGCTGCCGTGTACAAAGACACGGCTGTTGCTTGTAATGGCTCGAACGGCTTCGTCAGCTGATTGATACATGATATTCATTGTCAATTTTGGTTTTAATATAATACTGTTTTGAAAAAGTGAAGATCTGTCTTCTGCTTTAAAAATTCTTCACGTTTTTTATGGTAGTGAATGATCAGTAAAGATGCCAATCAGCAAGTTGAATACCAAATGAGAACACACGTTGAATGCTGACGTAGATCAATGGCTGAATGAACATGACAAATTTGTTTTGTATTTCAACATAATAGTGAACATTTTCCTTTGAAATCTCTTTTTATTGTTTCACTTTTCAGGAAGGGGCCACCCGAACGATTTACCTTTCAACATGGCGAATAATTACCTTGATCCGCATGCCAATATAGTCACCGCTTTACAGGATTCCGGCGATGAATCAGCATTTGAGGCTCTATATGATACGTATTCCGCTGTCTTGTTTGGAGTAATTTTTCGTATTGTAGATGATCAAAAGGAGTCTGAAAATATACTGCAGGACTGTTTTGTTAAAATCTGGAGAAACATTCAGCAATACAACCCTGAAAAAGGAAAAGTCGCCACCTGGCTGATTAACATTGCGCGCCATACAGCCATCGATTTTATCCGGACACCCTATTACAAACATAAGATCAATATTCAGGTTGCCGAGGAGTCCAACGAATCAGCTAAACAACTTATCGTTAACCCCGCAGCCTTTGAATCTTTGGGTCTAAAACAGTTAGTAGAAAAGCTATCACCCGAGTGCAGGTCGGTAATTGAAAGAATGTATTTCGAAGGCTATACACAGCAGGAAATATCAGATATCTTTGGTATTCCATTGGGCACGGTGAAAACCAGGAGTCGTTTGGCATTGAAGGAATTGAGGATGTACTTTAACCATACATAATAGCTTGCGTCATTTGAAAAAGTCTGATATATCTCATGACTCCTTTAAAACATGGTTAGATAAAGTATCTTCCATGCCTGAAAATCTAAATGAAGCAACTGAGCAGGCGATCATTCGCTTTGCAGAGGCACATGCGATAGCTCCTCCATCCTCTTTGAAACAAATGATCCTTCAAAAGGTGAAAATGTTGCACGCCGCTGAAAGCAATCAACAACCTCTGGATATTAACGCCCTGCCACTTCTTTCCGCTGACTCAAATTGGATCGATTGGCAGACCTGTGTTCAACACATTTCTCCTCCTGATTCCTTTGATGATGTGTTCCTTCATACGTTAGAAGTTTCACCACAAAGAAAACTCTTTATTGTATGGGTCAAAGAGTATATCGATGAGGAAGTCCATTACGATCTTGTCGAGAGCTTTCTGATTCTTGAAGGAAGTTGTGAATGTCGTGTCCTTGATGCAAATGGTGATACACGGGTCGTCCGAATGTCAGCAGGTGATTTCCTTGAAATTCCGGTGGGAAAACCGCATAACATTATTATTACTTCTCTACAGCCGGTGAAGGCGATCCTTCAATGTGAGAGCATCAGAGCGTGAGAACGCGAGAACGCGAGAGGGTGAGAGCCGAGTAGTCAAAGGGGAATTTCACCCCTAAGCCTCTCACAGAACCGTACGTGACAGTCTCCTGTCATACGGCTCGTTTTATTCTTGATAGTTTATACAGTACCGATTTTCCAATGATACAACAGATTTGGATTCTCCTGTTTTATCCGCATTAGCATTAAAAACGATTTCCTTAGATTGATTTTGTGCTTTGTACTAAGCCATTTGATCAATCTTTGGTCTACTCTTAATGTTACG
>JBBREG010000046.1:0-17300 GCA_038203125.1 Chitinophagales bacterium | reverse complement strand
AATCCTTCATCCGGCATCTTCATCTCACATCAAGGTTGATCCTGAACTCAGAAGAAAAGCAGGAGTTACTGATGGACTTATACGTGTCTCCGTTGGTATCGAAAATCCACAGGACATACTCGATGATATCCTGCAGGCAATCGAATAGTTTATTTTTTGATCAGAGACCTGGGCCCAAGTTCCAATACCTGCATATCTGTTACTTTATGTCCATCGATTCGAAACCGAAGTGCCGTACGCACATTGTGGAATCCCTCGTATCCGCATGCTCCCGGATTGAGGTGCAGGAATTGCAAGTTGTTATCATACATCACTTTGAGGATGTGTGAGTGCCCGCAAACGAAGATGTCCGGTTTAATTTCTGTTAGACGTTGCCGGATCCTTGCTGCATATTTTCCGGGGTACCCACCGATATGGATCATATAGATTTTCATTTCCTCTACAGTCCAGATTTGTTCCAGAGGTGCCATGTACCTGATATCCTTTCCATCTATATTACCATATACAGCTTTAAGTGGCTTCCGGAGATTATTGAGTTGATTCCATACTTCGAAATTTCCTATATCTCCTGCATGCCAGATCTCATTACATTCAACAAACAATTCATTCAGTATAGGATCAAAATAACCGTGAGTATCAGAAAGAAGCCCTACCTGAGTCATTGAATGTCAATGCACACTTTGCCAAACTGTTCACCTTTCTCAACCACCGCTAATGCATCATTGACCTGGTCGAGAGGAAATGTATGACTGATGATCGGTCGAATCTGGTGCAGGTTGACAAAATCAACCATATCACTGAAATCCTGTGGCGAACCCATGGTGGATCCAAGAATATCCATTTGCTTCCAGAAAATGCGTTGGGGACTTAGATCCGTTATCATACCTGCCGTACCACCATAGATAACAATACGACCACCAGGATTTACGAGGTGGACAATTTTGGAAAATGAACTGCCTCCTGATCCATCAATTACAATATCAAATTTGCCATCAGCCTTTTTTGCTAATTCCTGTTCCCAATTGGATGTTCTATAATTTGCTCCTCCTGAAGCCCCATATCCTGTTGCCCTTTCGATTTTATAATCAGCAGATGAAGTAACCCACACATCCATGCCCACTGCTTTGGCAAACAATAAGGCCATCGTAGCAACGCCGCCTCCAATACCGGTTATAAGTATACGCTCCCCTTTTTTAACATGTCCTCGTGTGAACATAGCCCTATAGGCGGTCACACCTGCTACCGGTAGTGCTGATGCTTCTGACCAATTGAGATGTGCTGGTTTGTTATAAAGATTTTGTAACGGCACCTTGACCATTTCCGCCAACGTCCCGTTATCCGGCATGCCCAATATTTTGAACCCCGGGGAAAAGATCAATGGATCATCGCCCCAATTAAAACCCGGATTGATGATGACCTCGCTGTCATCAACGGTACCTGCGCCATCACTACCGGGTATCAGTGGAAATACCAGACCGGGGTATTTGCCCTTCGTGATCCAATAATCCCTTTTATTCAGTGCCGCACTGTGTAGCCTCACATATACATCGCCGACTGGGGGCAATGTCTGTGTGATTTCGGCCATTATCAGGGGCTGGTCGACTCCCCAAAGCATCATTCCATTCATATATCTGCAGTAAGTAAGCCCTAAGCAACAAACATAAAGATATCGGTATCTTGAAATTAACATCCTAACTGCCCCCCTTTTAGTAAATTTGTTACTACTTAAATCCGCAGAACATGTTAAAATCGCTACTAACTAAAGCCTTGATTGTCATTATGTTCCCCGTATTGGCATATACGCAGGACTGTGAAATCACGGCCATTACAGTGACTCCTCTATCATGTGATGATTTCTATTTTAATGTATCCGTGAACCTGGATGTTACGAATCCAGCTAGCGAGAGATTTACCCTCGCCGGCAACGGAACGATCTATGGGACCTTTTTCTATTCTCAACTTCCGATTCCCATTGGGCCTTTCCTGGGCGACAATGAATCTCAATATGAATTCGTAGCATGGGATGTAGAAGATCCGACATGCCAGAATTTTGTTTCGTTTGAATCCATCGATTGCGGACCTATTTGTCATTTTAGCAATGGAAGTATGGAAGTCCTTGAATGTCTTCCTCCAACGCATGCCAATGTAATTCTGGATTTTGATTATGATGATGTGTCCACTCCCGCATTTGATGTATACTATGCTGATGGAACTCCATTTCATTCTTATCTATATGAGAATTTACCTGTATTTGCCTCATCATTAATCGTGAATGGTGCGGATTCAATTACACTGATCATCTGCGACGATAATACTGATTGTTGTGAAACCCTTGTGTTCGCTCCCATTGATTGCCTACCTAATAATTGCGAAATCTATAATGTCAATGTTGATCCGCAGTGCCTGGTCAATAATTTTGTAGTGCATATCGATTTCGATCATATAAATTCCCCATCAGATAGTTTTACGCTGCGTGGGAATAATATTAACTACGGTACATTTGGATACAACGAACTTCCGATCACAGTTGGCCCGTTAAATGGAAATTCAAACCTAACATGGGAGTTCGTCATCCGCGACAGTGAATTATCCAGCTGCGTATATGAATATGTATTAGGTGTGTATCATTGTCCTCCGCCTTGTGATTTTCTGAGCTTTGCTGTTGACCCTTTGTTGTGTGTCAGTGATGACGGCTATTCATTATTGCTGGAATTGGAGATCGAAGGACATGGAGAAAATGGGTATTCCATTTTTTCACAATATGCATACTATGGCACACATGCATACGAGGACCTGCCTCTGACATTGCCTTTCTACAATAATGATTGTCAGTTTGTAGATGAAGTTACTGTATGTGACAATGATAATCCCGGATGCTGTGCTACGGCAACCTATGAGGCACTGCAATGCTGTGGTTGCCTGATCTATAACCTTGAAGCCACACCGCAACCCTGTACAGAAGATGGGTTGTTTTCAGTCATTCTTGATTTTGATTATACCAATATCGGTTCGAATGGCTTCACTGTGGCAGGTAATGGAACCATCTACGGTACATTCGAATATGAAGATCTCCCCATCGAAATCGATTCGTTTGATGGCAGTGGAAGCCAGTTTCTGGAGTTTGTAGTTTCTGACAGTCAGGATGCATTTTGTTTTGCTGCTCTTGAAATAGGTACACTGGGTTGCGACGATATCTGTGATATTTTTGATCTCACCGTTTCTACAGGTGGCTGTACAGGTAACAATACCTATATCGCCGAAGTCAATTTCGGTTTTGAAAATGTATCTGGAACTAGTTTTGATTTGTTTGTCAACAATGTGTTTTATGGGGTTTTCCAGTATGCCGCTCTTCCGCTGACACTCCTTGAATTTCCCGGCAGTGGACTGGGTGCAGATGCGATCAGGGTCAGTGATAATGACCATCCGGATTGTGCAGCAGAACTTTCATTTGCAGCTCCCGCTTGTGCATGTGACATATTTGATCTCTCTTATACCAACATCGGATGCACCTCAGACACCACCTTTGCCATTGAAATTGAATTCTTTTATGAAAATCTTCCTGGTGAACTTGTCGATATATTTTTTGATGGTGTTTTCCAGGGTGTATTTAATGTAGATGACATTCCGATTATTATTGATATCCATGAAGGTGTTGGAACAGGATCATTGCAGGTGTGTGCAAATGATCTCAATAGTTGTTGCGCTACAATCCCGCTTATCCTTACCAATGAATGTGAAGGAGCAGCATGCCATATCACAGCTCTCTTTGCAGAACCAGGGAATTGCAATTCGAATGAGACGTTCATTCTGGATATCACATTTGATACATTAAATGTGCCCACCGATTCGGTCCTGATCACGGCCAATGACAGTTCGTTAGGTAAATTCCTGATCACCCCTGGATTTATTCGCATTATTAACTTCCCTGTACACGCTGGTCCGGTTACGTACCTTACAGTTTGTGCCGTAGGTGCTGAAGACTGTTGTGACACCTTCGAATTTTTGACCCCGGATTGTGATCCCAATAATTGCGAAATATGGGATCTGGTCGTGATTCCGGGATCCTGCAATTCTGATTCTACCTATTCGCTGCTGCTGGAATATAACAGTGATAATATTGCTGGGGATTCTGTTACAGTGCGAATCAATGGTATACTGCTGGATACCTTTATCGATCCGGATCAACGTATTGAAATCGAACATGTACCGGAACTTAATACCAACCAAATCGTGCTTCAAATCTGTTCCGTACAAAATCCTGGTTGTTGTGATACGTATGCGTACGAAGCTCCGCTCTGTGGACCCTCTACAGAATGTGCAATCGATATTTCATTTATTGAAACTGGTGAATGTTTTTCCGATTCCACGTATGTGCTGGAGATTCATTTCGAGTTTGCTAATTTACTAACAGATTCAGTAACCATCACGACTGGTGATATTGACCTGGGCAATTATCAGATAAATGAAGGACACGTAGTCATAGAACATTTCCCGTGGTTCAATACAAATCAGAGCGTTGTACGCGTTTGTGCGACGGGTGATGAGGAGTGCTGTGATATATTGGAATTTGAAACACCGTTTTGTGATCCATCAGGATGCAATGTATTTAATTTGATTGCATTGCCTGGTGTATGTACAACGGACACCACTTTTTCACTGGTCCTCAATTTTGAATTTGACAATCTGCCTGTTGATTCTGTTATCGTCGATGCTAATGGACAGATCATTGGCACATTCCAGATAAACGAGGGGCAAATCTTCATCGAACATTTCCCGGTTCTTGATGGCAATATTACTGAGATTCACGTATGTGCCCTTGGGAATGCTAATTGTTGCGAAGTGGTATTCTTTGAAACTCCTGTATGTAATGGAGACTGCCAATTGTTTGACCTCTTTGCTGAGCGTGGCCAGTGTACGTCAGATTCTACGTTTATCGTAGACGTTGTGTTTGTGTCCAATAATCTTCCGGGCGATTCTGTCACAATATCAGCGAATGACCAGATTCTTGGAATTTATTTCATCCAGCCTAATTTTATTCATATTGAAGATTTCCCACTCATGCCAGGTGAAACAGTATTAGTTACAGTTTGTGCAACGGAAGCACCGGATTGCTGTGATACCTATACCATCGAAAATCCAAACTGTAATGATAAATGCAACATATTTGAGCTGGTGGTGGATGTTCAGGAGTGTACATCAGACAGCACGTTTGCTGCCACCATTAATTTCGATTGGAACAACGTAGATGAAGATGGATTTGATGTCTATTCAGGTTCGGGTTACCTGGGCTTTTTTCCCTTTGATCAAATCCCGATTCAGATAACGGAATTTCCGGTAAATGAAAGTGGCAATTATTTTGTTTCTGTGTGCGAAAGCGACAATACAGAATGTTGCGAGGGACTGGAGTTTGAAGGTCCCGTGTGTATTCCGATATGTGATATAAATGAAATGGAATTTAGCATCACATCCTGTGATTCGAACGATATGTTCTTTTTCAATCTGAACTTTAGTATTCAAAACGAGGGTACGCAGGGATTCACCGTCGTGGGTAATGGCACTCAATATGGCGTGTTCAGGTATGATGATCTACCGATACAATTAGGACCGTTTGAAAACGGGAATACAGTTTTTGAATTTCTGGTAAATGATGTTGAAAATCCGGCATGCTTTGGCTTACTTGTGCCGGGTGTTGTGAATTGCGGCACAGTTGCTATTGAAGACATAGCGCACGACGATATATTTGAAGTATTTAACAATGGTACACTACCAGGGATTTTTGCAAAAGAGGACATTTGGTTATCTCTCTTTAATTCGAATGGCAAGTTGCTCGTGCATGCGAAAAACATATCTGCCAATTCATACTTTGAAATGCCTGATGTAGCTGGTGGTTTATACCTCGCAACCATTTCATACAATGGAAACATGTGGCCTGTGAAGTTGGTCAAAGCATCCAATTAAAACTGTTCAGATAAAAAGAAAAGGGAGCTGATCTGGTGATGAGCTCCCTTTTTTTTGAGAGGCGTAACTCTTCGACTCCTCGCGCTCATCCTTTCGCAGCTCAGGGCAAGGAGAGTGAGAGCAATAAAATATATTCAGTATTCGGAAACAGGATTTCACCTTTCACCTTTTATCTTTTATCTTTTATCTATTTACAAAGGGATATTACCATGTTTTCTGAATGGACCTGATTTTTTCTTGTGTGACAATACAGCAAGTCCTTTCAGGATTTTCCGACGTGAGTCTTGTGGGAGGATCACCTCATCAATAAATCCACGTTCTGCGGCCTGGTATGGATTCGCAAACATTGCAGCGTATTCCTTTTCTTTTTCAATCAGCGTATCACCCGGATTGGCTGAACTTTGAATTTCTTTTTTAAAAATAATCTCTGAAGCACCTTTAGCGCCCATCACCGCGATCTCTGCCGTAGGCCAGGCAAAATTGAGATCAGCGCCAATATGTTTTGAATTCATGACATCATAAGCGCCACCGTAGGCTTTGCGCGTGATGAGTGTGATGCGTGGCACCGTAGCCTCCGAAAATGCATAAAGTAATTTTGCGCCATGTTGTATGATCCCATTCCATTCTTCATGAGTACCCGGTAAAAAACCAGGCACATCTACCAACACTACTAACGGGATATTGAAACAATCACAAAAACGTACAAAACGTGCAGCCTTACGTGAAGCTGTTGTATCCAGAACTCCTGCCAGGTGCCAGGGTTGATTGGCGACAATCCCGATGCTGGATCCGCCCATACGTGCAAATCCTACGAGAATATTAGGTGCGAAATGTTCGTGGATTTCCATAAAAGAATCTGCATCAACAAGTTCGCGTATGACATCACGCATATCGTACGGTGTGGATGCACTTTCCGGCATGATATCATTGAGTCGTGGCCGCAATTCTTCATCCGGTATAAAATCAATTTTTGGCGCCTTACTTCGATTGTCCTGAGGGATATAACTGAGGAGCTTTCTCACCTGGTCTATACAATCCACATCATTCACAGCTGTCAGATGTGTCACACCCGATTTTGTAGCATGTGTCATCGCACCTCCTAATTCTTCACTTGTTACCTCTTCATTTGTGACAGTCCTCACAACATTGGGACCAGTTACAAACATGTATGAACTTCCTTCCACCATGATCGTAAAATCTGTCATGGCTGGACTGTATACAGCGCCTCCCGCACAAGGGCCCATGATCGCACTGATCTGGGGGATCACACCCGATGCTCTTACATTCCTGTAAAAAATATCCGCATACCCACCCAATGAACGAACCCCTTCCTGAATACGTGCACCACCACTATCATTTAAGCCGATGAGGGGTACACCATTCTCAATCGCCAGATCCATAATCCTGCAGATCTTCTCAGCATGGGTTTCGGAAAGCGCGCCACCAAAAACAGTAAAATCCTGTGCATACGCATACACCAATCTTCCTTCAATAGTGCCATACCCCGTAATCACCCCATCTCCATAAAATTGCTGCTCATCCATCCCGAAATCATATGTCCTGTGGATCACCATCATACCGATCTCTTCAAAGCTTCCTTCATCAAACAATAGGGTTATCCGTTCACGAGCTGTGAGCTTGCCCTTTTTATGTTGTTGTTCGATCCGGTCTATACCTCCTCCTAATAACGCCAGTTCTCTGCGACGTGATAATTCCTCTGATTTTTTATTCATTTTGGATGGTAACTTAGCCGCAAATTAAATAATATAGTCCCAAGATGATGAATTCAGATACTTCCATGCTCCCCCTCTCCAGGCTTGTACTTGAAATGCAGGAATCCGCTACCCTGAAAATGGCCAAACTGGCGCGTGAACTCAAGGCACAAGGACAAGATGTGATTGATATGAGTCTGGGAGAGCCCGATTTTGACACTCCTGACCACATCAAAGAGGCTGCAAAAAAAGCACTGGACGCAGGGTATACAAAGTATACACCGGTCAACGGACTTTTGGAATTTCGGGAAGCTATCGTACGCAAATTCGCACGCGAAAATGGCCTGCAATACACTCCCAATCAAATCGTGGTATCCAATGGAGCCAAACAAAGTGTCTACAATCTGTGCATGGCGTTTTTAGATCCGGGTGACGAAGTTATTTTGCCGGCGCCCTACTGGGTTTCCTATTATGAAATCGTAAAGATGGCAGGAGGTGTTCCCATTATTGCTCACTCCAACATTGAACATGATTTTAAATGCAGTGCACAACAAATCGAAGCACTGATCACTGACCGTACAAAATTTATACTCTATTCATCTCCATGTAATCCAAGCGGATCTGTGCTTAGTTACGATGACCTCAAACAACTCGCTGAAGTATTGCAAGCCTATGATCATGTGATGGTTGTATCGGATGAAATCTATGAGCATATCAATTTTGATGGTCAGCATCATTCTATTGCTTCCATGGAGGGTATGCAGGACCGGACCATCATTATCAACGGGATGTCAAAAGGCTATTCGATGACGGGATGGAGACTTGGATATATTGCCGGACCTCAGTGGGTCGCTGATGCCTGTACCAAAATCCAGGGACAGGTCACCAGTGGTGCTACTTCTTTCGGTCAAAAAGCTGCTGCTGCCGCACTGGATGGTGATCAGTCTCCCACGATTGAAATGGCCAAAGCATTTCATGTACGTCGCGATCTTATCATTTCATTATTTGAACAAATTCCGTTGTTGCTGATCAACAGACCACAGGGTGCATTTTATGTTTTTCCTGATGTGTCAGCTTATTTTGGAAAATCTTCAGCGGAAGGTTCTCTAATACGCGATGCAGATGATCTGAGTTTATATTTGCTGTCAGCAGCACGCGTGAGTACAGTATCCGGTGCCGCATTTGGCAATGAACGATGTATAAGATTATCGTATGCTACATCTGAAGCGAAAATCAGGGAAGCAGCGGATCGAATAGGACAAGCATTGACGAAATTAATCTGACACTAGCGTACCAGTTCGAAATCCAGATTAACATATTTCAGGATCCTGAGTTTCGAATTTTCATAATACAAAGGAGTCTTTCTATCCATATCAATCTTTGTATCTGGATATAGAGGGTTTATATCATATCCTGAAATAATTCCAAATTCAGAAGCGGTGGAATGAATCAATCCCAATTTTCCGCCATCCACAAGACGTCTGGCCACCCACATGAGCAGATCATATGCCTGGTAAGCCTGATTGTCAGGCATCGTATAATAAGTCGTATAAAATTCGTCCCTGAACTTTCGATAATATGCATTACTGGTGTTGAGGTAGGTTGGAGAACTAATATGTACTGACAGACTCTCCATATAATTTGGATTCAGGGAATTGAAACCCGTCCACTGTGGAAATCCAAATACAATTACATCTTTTGTTCCTTTATCAGCTACTAATTTTCGTAAGAATGAACTGACAAATTGTTCATCGGATCTCGAGTAATAAGGCATGATAAATACCGTTCCATCCGGATCATCGAGTAAAAATGCCAGGTTTGTTTTTGCCAGATCAATCGAAGCGTCATCAATAATCAGATCTTCCGTTATGATAGCCGAATTTTTCTTGAACAATAAGAGCCGGTTAATCTCTGCAGGATTATTTCTGGCTACCAGGAAAATTTTGCGCTTACTGAATGCTTCACCTGCATATTTCATAATGGCATCAGCATTGGTACTCTGTCCTGGTACCATCTGAATAAAATAGGGATTATTGGTTTCCAATGAAAATGCGGGCAGCCATGGCGAGACAACCAACTTTTCATTAAGTAACCCGTAAGCTGCAACTGTTTCCAGATTTTCTTTATCATAGGGGCCGATAATTACATCAGCGGCTCTTACGGGCGGTTCTTTCAGTATTTCATTTAACTTGCTTACAGTAGATTCTGTATCATAGGAATGGAAGGTAACTGGTAATCCCAGACGCTGGATCTCTGCAGCGGCGATCCGAAGTCCTCCATAAAATTGCATAAACCTGACCAGTTTGGGATCAATCTGATTTTCGAGATCAGGGTAATTCATACTATTTAACGGAAGTAAAAGACTAACGTCATACCTGCTTTTCTTAATAGGTGTCGGTGGGGTTGTTTCGGCTACTTTATCATCGACTACAGGGGCCACTTTAGCTTCAGTCCATTTGACGGTATCTACTTTGACAGCATCACGAGGCACCAGGATATATTTGCCGGACGCCGGATCGTATATCCGTACCTTCTCAACTTCAGATCCAGGAGATGTGGTGGGAGGCACTGTCGTTTTTTTGGTAGTGCCGCAACTCCAAATAGCCAGCACAATCCAAAAACTTATGACAAGATTATTCCCATTCAATGGTAGCAGGCGGCTTGGTACTGATGTCATAGACTACTCGATTAATTCCTTTAACCCGGTTCATTATTTCACTTGATATCTCGGCAAGCAACTCATGAGGTATTTTGCTCCACTCTGCCGTCATTCCATCGACAGAATTAACGGCGCGAAGGGCTATAGTGTTTTCATAACTGCGTTCATCTCCCATGACACCCACTGACTGGACTGGCAGGAGAATCGCTCCGGACTGCCAGATCTTATCGTACCAACTATGTTTTTTCAGCAGATGGGTATAGATATGGTCAGCTTCCTGGACGATGGCCACTTTTTCAGGAGTGATATCTCCGATGATCCGGATGGCAAGCCCGGGTCCGGGAAAAGGATGTCGTTCGAGGATCTCAGCGGGCACACCTAAGGCGAATCCTACTTTTCTCACCTCATCCTTAAAGAGCATACGAAGAGGCTCAAGAATTTTCAATTTAAGTCTGTCAGGTAATCCGCCAACGTTATGGTGAGACTTAATGGTAGCAGATGGGCCATGAACCGAAATCGATTCAATGACATCAGGATAGATCGTACCCTGACCTAACCATTTAACATCAGGATAGGAAGAAGATTCTTCTTCGAACACTTCAATGAAAAGCCGGCCAATTGTTTTTCGTTTATGTTCCGGATCCGTTATACCCGCTAATGCATCATAAAATTTTTGTTTCGAATTGATACCATGGATACTCAGTCCCATACCTTCATACCGGTCAAGTACCGATTGAAATTCATCCTTACGTAACAATCCGTTATCTACGAAAAAACAATGCAGCTTTTTACCAATCGCCTTATGCACCAATAATGCCCCGACCGTACTATCCACACCTCCTGACAGCGCCATCAAAACCTCATCCTCGCCTACCTGCTCACGTATGCGTCGAACGGATTCTTCAATAAATAATTCCGGCGTCCATCGTTCCGTAAAGCCAGCAATATTCCTGAGAAAATTTTTGAGCATTACCTGACCATGTAATGAATGTGTCACTTCCGGATGATATTGAACGCAACATACCATCGGACCAGGGTTGGTGCTAGTACTAGCATAAGCTGCCACAGGAATGCTATCGGTTTCGGCCAGTAATTCATAACCCGGTGGTATGCGAAGAATACTGTCACCATGTGACATCCATACCTGGGATCCGTGGGGTACATTTGCAAAGAGCGGATGTTCCGGATGTATAATATGGAGTTTGGCTTTCCCGTACTCTCTTTTATCTGATCTTGCTACTTCGCCACCAAATGCATCAGCTACATATTGTGCTCCATAGCAAATGGCAAAAATGGGCACTTTGCCTACCCATGGCAGCAGGTCGGGCCTAAGGCTATTATCATCTTTTACGGAAAAGGGACTGCCTGATAAGATCAGTGCTTTTACATCGGGAGGAACTTCTGCAGGCAAAGCATGATACGGAATGATCTCGCTGTAGATTTCAAGTTCACGAACCCGTCGGGCGATCAGTTGGGTGTATTGAGCTCCAAAATCAAGTATTAATACTTTTTCCTGCATGCGTAATGTCGGGGTTTATTCTTCCAGTAATCCTCTGCCTTCTTTCCGGATCTTGCCTTCTTCTTCCAGGTTTTTCATCAGCTTATCTAATATCCCGTTGACAAAATCTTTACTCTTGGGTGTGCTGTATTCTTTTGAAATATCCACGTACTCATCCAGGGTTACTTTCGTAGGGATCGTTGGAAAATAGATGAACTCAACAAGCGCCATCTTAATGATGATGACATCAAGTACAGCGAGTCGTTCCATATCCCAGTTCTTCAGGGTAGGTTCGATCATTTGTTCAAGCATCTCCGCCTGCTCCATGGTAATGGCAATAAGCCTTCGTCCAAATTCGATGACCGTATCATCATCAGGCAGATATTCTTCGTAAAATTTTTCTTTCGTTTCGGGTAGCTGCTTAATAATTTTTTTAAAAGCACCAATGACAAGCGATTTATCCTCCTGCCAGAACGGATACTGGTCATCTATGACTTCTTCATAGATTTCATTTTTCCGTAGTTCCCGATAGATATCCAGAAGGTAATTCCGGTGACCGGCTTCGTCAATCTCTCCGAATATATATTTTTTGTATTCAGGTGCTTTTGAAAATGTGGTATACATCTTCATCATCAGGTCCTGATCAAGCCGGGAGCTGAAATGTTTCTCATCAAAATATTTTCGTAAAGGTTTGTTTGTATAGAGGCTCTGGACGAGCTCGTTTTCAAAGAATTTGGCATTCCAGATGCGATCATCCGGCTCAGGGCGAAGTTTGGCCAGACGGTTATCCCGGTCTACTACGGCCTGATGCGCGATCTCAATCAACAGGTATAAGCTGAACATCAGACTTTCATACGCCAGATCAACAGCCTTATCGTAACGGCTTAGGATTTCTTTATGGCTTACCCCTGGGTCGCGGTCAAGCGAATACAACAACTGCATGACTTTAACCCTTATACTTCTCCTGCTTACCATATGGGATTATACCTCAAATTGATTCAACGAACATTATGGGCACAAATAAAAGCTATTTGTCTTACCCCTACAACATCAAATGATATATTTTTTGATATGTTTCAAATTCCTATATCCCTGACCTGCTTATTGTAAAGGTAATGTCTTCGGGAGATTCCGGATGTGCCACATATCTACCACGATCCCCCCTTTCAAATGTACGACCCCAGGATTTGAGCGGATAATCGTTTTCAACAGGATATCATCTGCCTCATACCAGTTATACGGGGCATCAGTAGCATCTTTAAATGCCGTCAGTTGCTCTGTACCTGCCCCACCTGCTGTAGCATAAACTTTCGCACCTTGTTTCATAACATCCTCCATCAGCGGATTTACTTTTTGTGTGTACTTATTTACATAATCAGCATCCCAAACGAATACTTCTTTAGAAATACTCTTGGTACCGATAGAAGCAATGCTCTTAACGATCTGTGTATCCTGATTATTAACCATGACTGTATCTGTCGTCCAGGTGGTATCAGGTATCATCACTACTTCATTGGTAGATTCACCCTTCAGTTTATAGGCCACAATGAGAAATACATGACCAGAATCTGTCAGGATATCTTCTGCTACATCAAATCCATCGGCATCCACCAGTGAAAACTGACTCACCTTGGTTTCTTCAATGGCTGGTTTCGTCTTCATCTGTTCCACGACGGTCCACTCAGTTTTCGGATATTTTGCATACTCCTTCATGTAGATATCATATGGAATTTCTACAATTTCTTTAGAGGCATTGTTTTGAATTTTCATCGCCGTGATCTTTACAGATGCTGCGGATTCTTCTTCTGCCTTTTTCTTTTCATAGAGGTTCGTTCCTTTTTTAAATGGCCTGAAGTCTACGACGGGAAGATTCCACATAAAATTATTCAGGCAGAATAATGTTAGCAGAACAATGGAAGCTGCGATCACTATCGCCCTAACTTTTCCGGTAAACAATTGATGCATATCGCGATGACGGAACACAAAGTAGAGAGCTGGCAGTAGCAGCACAAGATCTTTAAAGAAAGAAATCTTTGGCTCAAGCTTAATAAAGTCTCCAAAACATCCACAATCCGTAACCCGCATATTGGTTGCAGTATAGGGCCCCCACGTACTGAACTGGAAAAAATTACCCCCACTCGGCACATAGCCTGTCAGGAACGTAAAGCCCGTCAGGAAGGTGAAAAACAATACGAGGGATAAAAACAACCAGCTTGTCAGTTTCGGACGATGGCCCAGGATCAGCATAAGTCCCAACACGATTTCAAACACAATCATCACTACTGAAAAGACTAGTGAAATGCTGCTAAGAAAAGGAAATATCGGGGCTATGAATTTGAATGCAGACTCTGCAAATGTGTATTGGAATTCCGTAAAATATTGTTCCATTTTGAATGCCGTCCCCATGGGGTCAACAGCTTTTACAAGTCCGGATACGATGAACAGGATACCTGAAAAATTTTGAAGGAAAGTCATGACCCACGACTTGTGTCCTTTTTTCAAAAGACCAATGGTAACAGTGACCAGGACAGCAGCAATAGCGATATAGAGTAATAAAGTTGGTAAGGTCATATGGATGATTGTTCTTCAATTCTGATTAATGCAAAAACACAATAGTTGATGATGTCCATGTAATTGGCATCAATACCCTCTGATGCCAGGGCCTGGCCATTATTATCTTCAATTTGTTTGATCCGAAGGATTTTCATCAGGATCAGATCTGTATAGCTGCTGATCCGCATGTCCCTCCAGATCTCACCGTAATCATGATTTTTAGTTTCAAATAAATGTCGGGTTTTCTGAATGAAACGATCATACAATTTGCTCAATTCATCCTGGGGAAGGTTCTGGCGATCATCATCCTGGAGGAAATGCTGGATCAGCGCCATCACACAATAATTGATGATGCCTACATATTCATCATCCGGTTTATCACTGATTTTGTGGATACCTTGTTCTTCAATATTGCGGATCCGGGAAGCCTTAATGTAGATCTGATCGGTGAGGGACGAAAGCCTGAGGATTCTCCAGGCAGTACCGTAATCTTTGTTTTTTCGGAAAAACAGATCTCTGCATCCTGCGATGACGGTATCGTATTGAAGTAAGCTTTGTTCCAATCTCGGGCAGTTTAGTAGCGAAGCATGATCGTCGTGACCGTCAAAAAGGGTTGATCTGTTTTGTAATCCAGCAGACGCAAAGATTGTCAAAAAATTAATTTTAGCTTGTTAACAAATGGCTAAAACAAGGTCTGGAAGGACCCTTCAGGTATCAATTCCATCCAATACGATGTTAATCTTTGCACTTTCCCAATGAATATAGGTCTACAAGACACTTTCAGGACATTAAAATCTACTTCTGAAGGGTATTACATGGACCGTGGGAGCAAATTCCACAGTTACGCAATGCCCGTGACATCTGAATGGGAGGTCTCAGATTGCCTTCAAAAGCTCAAAAAACTTCATCCCAAAGCAAGGCATTTTTGTTCGGCGTTTCGTCTTTTTCCGGATGCTTCCCTGGAGCGGTCAAACGATGATGGCGAGCCATCGGGATCAGCAGGAAAACCAATCTTGGGTCAGCTTATCAGGCAGAATCTTACCAACGTTCTGATCGTGGTAGTGCGGTATTTCGGCGGTACAAAATTGGGCGTACCCGGTCTGATTGAAGCCTATAAAACAAGTGCTGCAAATGCACTCAATCTCAATGAAGTCATTGAGAAAAAACTTTATGCTATTCTTCGTCTCGAACTTGCTTACCTGCAACACCCGTCCCTAATCAATCATTTGAAACAAGCAGATATTCCAGTGATTCATGAATCATTCGACGATAAGGCTGTAATAACAATCGCATTTCCCAAATCATCCCTGCACGAAGATTTTAAGATGATGCTACACCAATTTTCCAAAATGGATTTTGCTGAAACACAGGCGTACCTTGACTTTCTCAATATGAAAGCCACCATACCAGGTGAAGACCTGATCTTATAGCTGTCTCAATAATTTAAGAACTTAGCATTATGAAACTGATTGGATTAACGGGCGGCATCGGTTCCGGCAAAACCATGGTGGCAGATATGTTACATACCATGCGTATTCCGATCTATTCATCCGACGAACAGGGTAAACGGATCATGAATAAGGACCATAAAGTGATCCAAAAAATTACCGACCTGCTGGGATCAGAAGCGTATGATGACAATGACGTTCTCAACAGCGCATGGATTGCTTCCAAAGTGTTTCAGGATAAAAATTTATTACAGCAACTCAATGCCATAGTTCATCCGGCCGTGTTCAGAGACCTGATGGAATGGTCGCAACGAGAAGAAATCCAAAAAGCATCCTATCTCATCCAGGAAAGTGCAATCATATTTGAAGAAAATCTAACAGACCGCTTTACAGCAACAATACTTGTTGTAGCCGATGAAGAAACGCGTATTGAACGGGTCATGAAGCGTGATCAGGTAAACAGGGAAAAAGTCATCAGTCGAATGAAGTTACAATGGCCCGATGAAGATAAAATCCGGCTGGCAGATTTCGTGATTTACAATGATGGCTCAGGATCGGTGATCCGGCAGTTGATGGACATCCATACAATGATCATAAAGGTCTGCTGACCATCATAGCCTGCTAAACTCCGCAATTACTTTTTCAATGATATCGCAGCAAGCATGTAATTGCTCCTCTGTAATGACGAGTGGCGGAGCGAATCGAATAATGTTACCATGTGTTGGCTTCGCTAATAATCCATGTTTAGCAAGCTGAAGACAGATGTCCCAGGCTAAATGACCTTCTTCATGATCATCTACAACAATCGCATTGAGAAGTCCTTTTCCTCTGACCAGTTTGACTACCGGATGCAGATCGATGATTTTTTCCATCCGGTTACGGAAAATTTCACCGAGGATCATTGCATTTTGATCAAGACGCTCATCCCGGATGACTTCCAGGGATTCCATGGCTACGGCACAAGCGAGTGGATTGCCTCCGTATGTTGAACCATGTTCACCAGGTTTAATACAAAGCATGATCTCATCATCCGCTAACACAGCTGAAACTGGCAATACCCCTCCTGACAGAGCCTTTCCGAGAATCAGGATATCAGGCCTGACCTCTGGCTTACGTTCACAAAACCCTGAACAGGTACAATTGCCACAGGTTGCTAATAATTTACCAGTTCTGGCTAAACCCGTCTGAACCTCATCTGCCATCAGGAGGACATTATTTTCAGTGCACAGTTGAGCCATATACGGCAGGTAATCTTCTGATGGCACTACCACGCCGGCTTCACCCTGGATAGGTTCTACAAGAACGCCTGCAACGTTTGGGTCTGTTAGTGCTTCTGCGAGAGCTGCCTTATCGTTATATGGGATGATGATATAGCCAGGCAAATAGGGCCCAAAATCACCTGTACTGGAAGGATCGGTGGAAGCAGAAATGACACCCAATGTCCTGCCATGAAAATTACCTTCCACAAAAAC
>JBBREG010000045.1:0-17331 GCA_038203125.1 Chitinophagales bacterium | reverse complement strand
GATAGATTGTGTTTTTTCAGTAAAGTAATTCATCCCATCCACTGAGGATATCCATAAGTTTCCCTGCTGATCTGGTAGGATGCTGTTGATATAGTTACTTTTCAGCCCATGATGTTGCTGGAAGTTTTGATACGAATTGGTTTTCTGATCAAATTGAAAGATCCCGCCTCCATGTGTTCCAATCCATAAGTTGCCTCCCGGATCCTTTGAAATGACGTTTATAGTTCCCGCATTCGAATTGGAAAAATCTTTTTGTTCAGGATGATAGTGAGTAAATTGATTATCCTTCACTGAATATTTTGAAAAACCATTCCCGACATTATAACCAATCCAGATATTTTCTCCGTCTATCAGATTGCAAATCAGGCTATTTGATTTTACTGAATTTGTGTTCTCCTCTTTCGAGAAATGCTCAATTTCATAATTGCTTAAATTGATCCTGTATAAGCCTCCCGTCCAAATACCAGCCCATAGTTCATCGTAGTTTCCTTTTTGTATGAAAATAATATGGTTTTGTAACATGATCTTTTTGTGAATGATTCCAGTTGCTACATCCATCTGCATGATATGATCTTTTGCAGCAATCCATAGATACCCATGTGCCAAGGCTAATGAACGAATGTCCTTGAGTTCATTGAATTGTCTGTAAGAATTTTGCTGAAGATCATACTCAAACAACCCTGTGGTGGTTGCTATCCAAAGTTTTTGTCCTTCTCCCTGGACCATTGCTTTTATATGTAATGGATTCGCATTTGTCACCTGAGCATTTGTCAGTGAGTGCCATTTGTAATATTGATTCCCATCATTATAAATACTGATGCCGTTGTCAGAAGCAATCCAATAATTGTTTTGTTGATCCACGCACACCAATCGGCTTTTTTCATCCAATAATGAATGCCTGTGTCGAATCATGAAAAAGTTGCTATCTGACGTATTTGTGGCAGGATCAAATATTTCTGAAACCGAATCCCAGGAAGACTGCCAAAGCCTGTTTTTTTTGTCAGGGGTCATATGCCTGAGTGAAGAAGTTATATTTACCCCAGTTGACTCTATTTCATTCGTGCGGCTAAGGAAATAACAAAGCTCCATATTGCCTTTCTTAATAAACCCTAAGCGGTTTTTGTAATCTAACGCAATTGCATGCGGACTGGCTACCTCAAACACTTTCCATCTGTGTGGGTTATGAAGCGAATGATAAAAAACACCTTTATCAATGGAATAAAAGTTTAACTGTGTCCCGGTCGTCAGCCAAAGGCCATTATTAGTTTGATCGAACCACAATTCAAATATTATTCCCTGGTCTGAAATAGCAGTTGAATCATTCTGGCCTTTTGAAATTAAACTGACCTGGTTGGTTTTTATATCATATTTCCATAAGCCATTTCCGGCAACCCAGACATTTCCATCATTATCCGATGCCATTTTAAAAATGCGATTAGAAACTTCAAAGTTTTTAAGTGGATTATGAAGATAAATGGGTTGGAAGAAGCCTTCCTTTTTGACAAACTTGCTGATGCCCTTGTACGTGGCGACCCAGATATCGCCGTTAATATCTTCCAATAAATAAGTACAATTATTATGTGTTAATGAAGTGCTGTCATCAGGGTCATTACGGAAGATTTTAAAATTGGTTCCATCAAAGCGGTTTAGCCCGTTTTTAGTGGCAAACCAATAAAAACCCTCGCGGTCCTGGAGAATATCTTCTACTTTATTGGAAGAGAGTCCATCATCAGTAGTCAGGTGCTCAAAATTGAAATTGGAAATTTGTGCAAAAGTGCTACACGTAATAAATGGAACGGCAACGACAATGATAAACCTGGCTAAAGATGTACGGCCGGTTTCTTTGATGAGATGCACATAGCCAAGCTACAAAATTTCTGGGATTGGATCTCACGATATGGTTCTTATCCCTCTCCATCGCTTACTTTCAATGAGAGATATGCTCAACATTGTCTTATTGTCTCTGCATGAACAAGCTGTGAATCCACTTGATTTTTTTTCTAAACTCTCTCAACCGGTAACTTTCATAGAAAGTTATACTCAACCCTCTCAACACTGCCTCCACAGAAAAATCTGTCGAGCCCTTCAGTCTGTACCCATTCCGGGACAGCTGTCGAACTATTATATCCTTACATTAGTGCAAAATAGGTATCGTTGGATTCCATCACACATATCGCCCTCGGTGCCTGCATGGGCGAAGCCTTTGCAGGCAAAAAGCTCGGTAAAAAAGCCATGATGTGGGGTGCCATTGCACAAAGTGCACCAGATATCGATTTCCTGGCTTCGTTCTGGATGGATACCACATCTAACTTGCTCGCCCATCGCGGATTCACACACTCGATCTTGTTTTGTGCACTGTTGACTCCATTTTTGGCATTAATAGCCGACAGGCTGGAAAAACGACATAATATCTCTTTACGCCATTGGATGATTTTTTTTGGGGGTGTCATCCTTGCCCATATCTTCTTCGATGCGTTTAATAATTATGGCGTAGGCTGGTTTGAACCCTTCAGTCAAAACCGGATTTCATTTAATGTCCTGTATGTGGCGGATCCATTATTTTCAATGGGTCCGGTGATAGCATTCGTATTCCTGGTCATACGCCGCACAGACTGGAAAAACCGAAGGCGTATCGCGCTTCTGGCGTTAAGCATGTGTGTTGTATATCTCTGTTATGCATTGACCAATAAAGCATTGATTACACGATATGTGAAGGCTAATTTATCAGCACAGGAATTAAATTATTCGCGGTTCATCACCACCCCCGCTCCGTTTCAAAATTGGCTGTGGTATATCGTTGCCGGTAATGATGAAGGATACCATATCGGATACAGATCCGTCTTTGATAGACCGGATAATATCACTTTCACATATTTTCCAAGAAACGACTCCTTACTTACCGAAGAACTGGATCATGAGTCGTTACATAAACTCAAAAGATTTTCTCAGGAATATTATACAATCGAACAGCGTGAGAATAGCCTGCTCTTTAATGATCTCAGGTTTGGCCAGGTAATGGGATGGGATGATCCCCACGGCAAATTTGTATTCCATTATTATCTCCAAAGTCCCGAAGACAATCTGCTCGTCGTGCAGCGTGGCAGATTTACAGGATGGAATAAAAAAACGATTCCTACATTCATCAGGAGAGTAAGAGGTATTTGAAGAATGTCGAGTAGGTCAAACATATGTTTCCTTTTTATTCTCGTGTTAGGAAAGAATTATTTTTATATTACATCAACTGCCCGATTCCTTTTTTTTGCTACTACTATTTTTCGGGTAGCATACTACGACCCCTACAGTAGTAGTTTATAATTTCTCCTCTTTATGAACTCGTACACCCCAATAAGCACAGGCTTATTAAGGGTTTACCATGAAAAACCATTTATTCATAAAACTGTTTACAGCGAGTGAAAATCAGAGGAAAGTTTTTTTTTGACGGCCGTGACAAGTTCTATTTAAAAGGAGTCACCTACGGAACATTCAGGCCACAGCCTGATGGATATTTATTTCCGGATAAAGATATTATCGACAGAGACTTTGCGCTTATGGCAAGCCATGGGTTTAATTGCGTAAGGGTTTACACTGTGCCTCCTGTATATCTGCTTGACCTCGCACTTGAACACAATCTCAAGGTGATGGTGGGACTTCCCTGGGAGCAGCACATCACTTTTTTGGAACGGGATACCACACGACGTGATATCCTGAGGAGAATTAAAGAAGGAGTTTATGCTTGTCAACATCACAAGGCGATTCTCTGCTATGTGGTCGGAAATGAGATTCCTGCCACCATCGTCAGATGGTATGGCAAAACAAAAATTGAAGCTTTTTTAAAGCAGGCATACCATGCAGTTAAGTCCATTGAGCCAGACACCCTGGTCTCGTATGTGAATTATCCGACAACGGAATATTTGGATCTCAGCTTTTTCGATTTTGATTGTTTTAATGTATATCTCGAAACACCGGAAAAACTTTCATCCTATATTTCCCGTCTGCATAACCTGACGACAGACAGGCCATTGGTCTTAGCAGAAATCGGACTTGATAGTCATCGTAACGGAGAATTACTCCAGGCAGAAATATTGACCTGGCAGATCAAAACTATTTTCGCAAAAGGATGCGCCGGTATGTTTGTGTTCTCGTGGACTGATGAATGGTGGCGTGGTGGCAGTGAGATCCTGGATTGGGATTTTGGCCTGATCGATCGACAGCGTCATGCAAAACCTGCATTGTATGCTGCTCAAAAAGCAATGAATAGCATCCCGCTTGAAGTGAATGAAGATTATCCATTTTTCTCTGTCGTCGTCTGTACCTATAATGGATCACCTACAATTCGTGATACGATGGAAGGGTTGCAAAAACTGGAGTACCCATATTTTGAAGTTATCGTGATCAATGATGGCTCTACAGATCACGTAGCAGATATTGTAAAAGAATATCCGGTCAAATTAATCAGCACGCCTAACCAGGGATTAAGTAATGCACGGAACATGGGGATGCATCATGCCCAGGGTGAAATCATAGCAT
Source organism: Chitinophagales bacterium (assembly GCA_038203125.1). Lineage (GTDB taxonomy): Bacteria > Bacteroidota > Bacteroidia > Chitinophagales > Saprospiraceae > Opimibacter. The sequence continues at coordinate 12,804 of JBBREG010000045.1, read as the reverse complement.
ACATTGATGATGATGCATATCCGGATCCCCACTGGCTGCATTATCTGGCATATGCATACAGGAATTCAACTCATGGATGTATCGGAGGACCGAATATCATACCAGCAGAAGATGGCCCAATTGCAATGTGTGTTGCCAATGCTCCGGGTGGACCAGTACATGTACTCACCACTGATGAAATTGCAGAACACGTTCCCGGTTGTAACCTTACTGTGCGTAAAGATGTATTATTGCAAATCGGTGGTTTCGATCCGATCTACCGGAATGCAGGTGATGATGTAGACGTGTGCTGGCGTATTCAGGATGCGGGATATACGATTGGATTTCATCCGTCCGCTTTGGTCTGGCACCACCGGCGTAATTCATTAAAATCTTATTGGAAGCAGCAAAAAGGGTATGGCAAAGCTGAAGCTTTGCTTGAAGCCAAGTGGCCGGAAAAATATAATGGATTTGGTCACCTTACCTGGCAGGGACGGATCTATGGAAATGGATTAACCATTCCGGTCAAATTTAAAAAGGACAGGATCTTTTACGGCACCTGGGGCTCTGCACTCTTTCAGTCTGTATATCAGTCAGGCGGTTTTATCAATAGTATACCCCTGATGCCGGAATGGTATTTTCTATCTGCACTCTTTGCCATCATCGGAATTCTCGGATTCATCTGGTGGCCTTTATTATTTGCATGGTTCCCCTTCGTTGTTTCCGTCTTTATGGTGGTGATGCAGGCAGCGATCAGTGCCTCACGGAATTCCACGTTACAACCACATCAAAAAAGGAATTATAAATACAAGTCGCTCATCATCGCTTTGCATGTGATTCAACCTGTAGCAAGATTGTATGGACGATTGAAACACGGTCTTACACCCTGGCGGAAAAGAGGGATGGATTTCGATCTTCTTGTATTATTTGTTTTTGGAAAACACATATTCAGCTATTGGTCAGAAAAATGGAGATCTTCTGAAGAATGGTTGACCCTGATCGAAAATGATCTCATGAATAATAAGACACGGGTGCGCAGGGGAAAAGAATTTGATACATGGGATCTTGAGGTTCGTACCGGTTTATTTTCGTCCAGTCATGGGGTCCTCGCGGTTGAAGATCATGGAGGAGGCAAGCAGTTCTTACGTTTTCGATGCCAGACATACTACAATCTCCATGGATATATGTTGTGCGCAACCTTATGCGGCTTAGCAGTACTCGCAGCCATGAGCGGCGAACTTTTCGTAGGAGGTATATTTTGGCTAATGTTTTCAATAGCCGTCTACAGATACCTGATCGAGACAGCGCAGTGTTTGAATAGCCTGTATCTCGCTTTTCATAGTCTGGGAGATGTAGACGTACAACCTGGAATACCAAAAGTAATTGCACTGAAAACGAAGCCAGCGCTCCGGGAGCGTGTACGAGAATACGAGCATCATGAAGAAACCATGCAGGATGGTATGGTGGCAGAAGTAAAAATGGAAGCAATCAGGGATTAATTGTGAAACACCATAATCAAAATAGGAACGACATCGGGAAGACGTCTGATGACTCCGGCAAATGGAAAAGCCTGATGCGACTGATCAGGTTTACCTCTCCATATAAGTGGACGATTGTATTATTAGTGATGATTGGTTTCCTGAATGTTGGTTTTGGTGTTTTGAAACCACTGCCTGTCAAGTTTATCATAGATAATGTCTTACTGTCACATCCGCTTCCGGAAAGTATGCAGATATTTTTTTCCAGTTTCGGATCTGTCCCTGATAGGATAAGTTTATTGGTCATACTCGTGGTTGTATCTGTTTTCCTGGTCATAGGGGGGTCAACCCTCTCCTATATGTCTTCCCAACTGACGACGAAAGTATGTCAGCGGATGGTACAGGATCTGTCGGTACAGGTTTTTGATAAAATGCAAAGGTTGTCACTGGCTTTTTATTCTAAGAACAGGATCGGACAATTAATGCAAAGATTATCAGGTGATACCTATGCCATCTACTCAATTGTAGGAGGCATTCTGATGCCAACACTTATGTCTGTGACTTCGTTGGTGGCGATGTTTTACATCATGTCGCGCATTCATATGGGTCTTGCCCTGATGACCATCTCGATCGTGCCTGTTTTTGCGATCCTGCTAATGGTGTTTAAGAAACCGATCACTGAATCCGCAAAACGACAATACGAATCATCGGGAAGGTTATGGGCATTTATGCAACAGAGTCTTTCTTCTATGAAAATTATACAGGCATATTCACGTGAAAAGTATACCAACGAAATTTATAAAACACATATTCTCGAATCACAGGATGCGGCTTTTAATTCGACACGGATCTCCACAATCTACAATACACTCAGCGGAGTACTGTCTGGTGTGGCAACAGCCATTATTGTCGGTATTGCTGCCTATAAAAATATCAGCGGGTCCATCTCTGTGGGAGAACTCTTTGTATTCATAGGGTATATCGGTGCCTTGTTCGGTCCCGTCAATTCAATTGCAGCTACGGTTCAATCTGCACTGACAGTAACTGTCCGAGGCGAACGTGTATTTGAAATACTGGACTCAGAGGAAATTGTAACGGAGAAATCTGGTGCTACCAATCTTAAATCTGTGGTTGGTGAGATCGAATTCCAGCACGTGAGTTTTGGATACGGTCAAGGTCAGGAGGCTAAAAGGATATTGAATGATTTTAATTTTCATATTCCTCCCGGTAAAACGGTTGCGATCATTGGACCAACAGGCGCCGGAAAAACATCCCTCATTTCGTTACTTCTTCGATTTTATGACCCACTGGAAGGAAGGATCCTGCTAGATGGTCATGATCTGAAGGATCTCAGCCTGGAGAGTATTCGTAAGAATATATCACTGGTCTTACAGGATGCGTTAATCTTTCCGATCAGCCTGAAAGATAATATTGCGTTTGGCGATCAGCGCGCTTCGTTTGATGCTATCGTGACCGCAGCGAAAATGGCACAGGCACATGATTTTATCATGAAGTTGCCGCAAGGCTATGATACCATCGTCAGTGAAGGGGGCGTGTCACTTTCCGGCGGTGAAAAGCAGCGGATTTCATTGGCCCGGGCATTCCTGAAACAATCACCGATCCTGATTCTCGATGAACCTACCTCTGCGCTCGATGTTCACACTGAAGGAGAAATATTTAAATCATTGTCTGACTACGCGGACAACCATACCGTATTTATTATTTCACACCGACTATCGACCATTAAACATGCAGATATCATTATTGCTATTAAGGACGGTAAAATTGTCGAGGAAGGCACACATGATGATCTGATCCGGGTTGGCAATGTGTATGCCGACCTGTATAATTATAAATAAGAACAACGATATTTAATGCCTTTAAAATGAATGATGTTTCTTTTCCCGTATTCCAATTATTACAACCAGGTACTTCGATTGAAGGCGACTGGTGTAATTTCCCCATTCCACTCAACATCCAGGTAGGGGAGAATACGGTGATTGATTCATCATCAGCATTTAAAAAGTTCTTTTCCACGCGCCAGCCCGGTATGCGGATTGGAAAAAATACAACACTCCAAAGTGCTGCCCTCGCCACTGAACCCAATGGTTTTATTTCAATCGGGGACTATTGTTTTATTTCCGGTGCAGCCATCATTGCCTCTTGTGACATCATCATCGGCAATCACGTATTTATTGCCGGAGGTGTCACGATCGTGGATAGTGATTTTCATCCGATGGACCCTGCTTCGCGCTTGATGGACACCGTGCTGATCTCCACTGTCGGAAATAAATCCATGCGGCCATCTTTTGAATCCCTGCCTGTCGTGATTGAGGATAACGTTTGGATTGGTTTTAATGCAACGATCCTGAAAGGTGTCACCATTGGCCAGAGCTCTGTCATCGAACCGGGTGCGGTCGTCCTAAAAAATGTTCCGCCCGGATCTGTTGTATCTGGTAATCCCGCACAGATAAAGACATTGCCATGATCCATGAAAAGTTAGCCCAGCCGATGGTAATGGATGAAGCAGGAAATCATTTTATTGAACATGACTGGTATCCAAAATCACTTCCTTCGAATATCACATTAGAAGAGATGTCATATCCGGATACTTCTTATTCGTTTTCAACTTTCTATTCAAAACGAAAAGAAGGTTTTCGAATGGGATTTGCCAGTGGCAATTATGGTCATGGAATTTTTACAACGGGTGTGAATGGCGAAATCAACATAGGGAAGTTTGTGGTATTGCAATGCACGCGTATCATCTGCAATTTACGCATTGATATCATGGATCATTGTATGTTCTCCTGGGGCTCCACGATTACGGATAGTTGGCCCACGCATGCGTCGCTTTCCATTGCACAACGCCAACGATTGCTTGAAGCAGTATCAGTTGATCCTAACAGGCATCTGGAATTTGATACACCTCGTCCGGTTCTTATTAATGAAAATGTTTGGGTGGGCTTTGAGGCCGTCATATTGCCGGGTGTGACGATCGGAAGAGGCGCCATCATCGGAAGTAAATCAGTGATATCAGAGGACGTGCCTCCGTATGCAGTTGTGGTAGGTAATCCGGGTCGAATCATAAAGTATCTGTCCCCTACAGATACGATGCAGAACATAAGGATTGAAGAATACATGAATTATCACACCGGGAGTTAAGCAGGAGAATGGAAAATTTAAAAATTGTCGTCAGTGGTTTTATCGGATTGTTTCCTACCGGAGGAGCTACCTGGGATTATATCCAGTATCCTCTCGGATTACAAATGATGGGGCATGATGTCTACTACATAGAAGACACGATGCTCTACCCGGTGTATCAAAGTTCCGGTGACCGATGGGATGATTGCGCATTTGGAGTAGAATATCTCAGGAAAGCAATGGATGACTTCGGGCTCAAAGATAGATGGGCGTATCGGGATGTCGCATCGGGAAAAATATTTGGCATGACCGAAGCGCGTTTACTGGAAATACTTGCCTCCTCAGACGTATTGATCAATGTTTCTTCATCACTATTCATGCGGGAAGAATATGAAAAAATTCCCGTCAAAATGCTGGTGGATACAGATCCGATGTTCACGCAACATCAATATCATCTGAAGCAGGAAGCAGGTGGTCGTGAAGCTGCTGCGGCAGAAGAATATATGAAGTCTCATACTCACTTTTTTACGTTTGGATTGAATATTGGAAAAGCTGATTGCAGGATACCGCAGTTTGATTTTATATGGCATACGACCAAAAAACCCATTTGCCTGAATCACTGGAATCAACCCGTTACGCAGCAATCGGATTTCGGATTTACATCTGTGATGAACTGGACCGAGCGTCCAGACTTTATATATGATGGTGAGTCATGGGGTCAAAAGAATAAGGAATTTAAGAAGTTTTATGATCTGCCTGCAGCTACCGGCCAAATATTTGAGACCATTATCAACAGGCCTAAGGATGTAGAAACAGCAAGGTCGATGGAATTTCTGCGATCGTGTGGATGGCATGTGTTATCCCCGGACGAATTAATTTCGGATATGCAGAATTACAAATCCTTCGTGCAGTCATCATTTGCAGAATTTTCCATTACGAAAGAAACCTATGTCAAGTCCAATAGTGGTTGGTTTTCGGGGCGCTCTGCGGTCTACCTTGCATCCGGCCGGCCTGTCATTACCCAGGATACACGGTGGTCGTCTTACATCCCTTCAGGTGCCGGTGCAATAGCGATCCATGATTTTGCTGATGCGGTAGAAGCAGTGAGGGAAATAGCCGGGAATTATGGGCATCACTCAAAAGCAGCTAAAAGTATTGCCTTGGAATATTTTGACAGCGGAAAAATATTAGGGGATATGTTGAAGCATATCTAAAGTGAAAATGTGTTTTTCAAAATTCTTTTTATTCTGTATATCCGGAATTCATGGCTACAATCATCTTAGGATCCTATATGGTACGTTATCCGCTCGGAGGAAATCTCTCCTGGGCGTTGCAGTATTTGGCAGGGTTTAAAGCATTGGGTCATGATATTTATTTCGTTGAAAAATATGTACACGAAGATTCATGCTATGATCCGGTGCAACAACGATTAAGCAATGATTGCAGCTATGGAGTAAATGTAGTTTCTGATCTCATGAAAATTCACGGTTTAGAGAACAAATGGTGCTTCGTTGAATATGGAGATATATATCACGGTTTATCCAGGCAAACAATTGAAACTGTCTTTCGATCAGCCGATCTTTATATTGAAAATGGTGCACATGGCGTTTGGGAAGAAGAATCCTCGTGGACAGCACGACGGGTGTACATAGATGTGGATCCGGCTTTCACGCAGGTTAATTTCTTTAGAAAACAAAGTCAGCAGAAAGAGATACCGGTGTATGATCATTATTTTACTAATGGGATGAATATTGGTCGTGACGACAACATCATCCCGGCGTGTGGAATCAAATGGAAGTATATTTTCAATCCGGTTCATCTCCCTTTGTTTGATCGTACGCTTCCGCCTGAAGCTGCTCCTTACAGTACGATCATGAATTGGGTTTCATACAATGAAACGGTCAATTACAAAGGCGTATCCTACGGTCATAAGAGTATGGAGTTTGATAAATTTTTATCACTTCCTGGAAACGTAAACGTTCCAATGGAAGTGGCGGTTTCCGGATTACTTCCTACTAAAAAAACAGAATTATCAGGGTGTGGATGGCGTATCACTTCTGCGCAGGAAGTGACCTTTACGGTAGACTCCTTCCGCAATTATTTGTCGTCGTGTCGTGGTGAATTCAGCGTTGTAAAAAATATGTACCAGGCAACTTCCTCCGGGTGGTTTAGTGACAAAAGTGCTGCTTTTATGGCCTCAGGTCGGCCTGTCATTTTGCAGGAAACAGGCTTCAGTAATCATCTTCCGGTGGATGCAGGTCTTTTTGCGGTAAATAATATGGAAGAAGCAGTGGAAGCTATAGAAACAGTTGAGAGCAATTATTTATTTCATTCTGACAAAGCCTATGAAATCGCCAATGAATACCTGTCAACAGGAAAAGTATTATCAAAATTTTTAAAGGACGCAGGTCTGTAACTTTCTCATGGACTCCCAGCCAATCGTCAGTATTATTATAGTCAATTACAACTACGCCTCATATGTGGCTGAGGCAATCAATAGTGCTATGAGTCAAACTTACCCCAACACTGAGGTGATTGTGGTTGATGATGGCTCCACAGACGATTCGCGTCAGATTATTGCTTCCTACCGAGACCGGGTGAAGTCCATCTTCAAAGAAAATGGTGGTCAGGCTTCGGCTGCCAATGCAGGTTTTAATGCAAGTGTCGGGAGCATCGTTCTCTTCCTGGATTCGGATGATGTACTTCATTCGGATGCATTGAAATGCATTGTATTGAAATTTGAGGAGAATATCTCAAAAGTTCACTGGCCTTTGAGTAAAATCGATGCAGCGGGTCGCCCTACAGGCAAGCTTCTACCGGATGGAAAATTAGCAGAAGGGAATCTTCGGGATCAGTTGATCCGACTGGGTCCTGCTTATTGCGGTGGGCCTCCCGAAAGTCCTCCAACAAGCGGAAATGCATGGTCCAGGAAATACCTTGAGGAAGTCATGCCCATTCCTGAGTCCAAATTCAAAGGAGGTATCGATCATTACCTTTTTATCCTGGCTCCGTTGTTTGGAGAGATCCGGAGTATTTCAAATCCGTTAGGCGATTACAGGGTGCATGGAACGAATAATACACTGAGGCCTGATTATATGTCCATCTTTTTTAACAGGTTCGAGTATGGTTGTGAGGTGTTGAGTTCGTACGTATCAAAATCAGGAATAAACATTGATCCATTATCCTGGCCAAGGGATCACTGGTATCATAAGGTAGATCGAAGCCTGCAGGAAATAAATGTCTGGATCCCTCAGCATGCTCCTTTTATACTTGCCGATGATGATGCGTGGGTGGCAGGTCATACAATTTTACATCGACGACGTTTCCATTTAATGGAACAGGAAGGTCAGTATTGGGGTATTCCAAAACATGATGATGATGCAATTGAAGCTTTAGAACGATATCGACGTCAGGGGGTATGCTATTTTGTTTTATCCTGGAGTTCATTTTGGTACATGGATCATTTTACCATGTTTCGGCATCATCTCGAGACCCATTATAAATGTCTTCAAAAGAATGAACTGTTGATGATTTATGAATTAGTTGTTGAGAAATCAAATGCAACATCGAAATGACACCTTCCCCTAAAGTCAGCATCATTGTTACGAGTTATAACTACAGTTCGTATCTGCGGGAAGCTATTGATAGTGCCCTAATGCAGACGTATCCGAATGTAGAAGTTATTGTTGTGGATGACGGATCAACAGATAGTTCCCCTGAAGTTATTTTGGGGTATGGCGATAAGCTCATTTCGATATTAAAACAGAATGGAGGCCAGGCTTCTGCATGTAACGCCGGCTTTGAAAAAAGTACAGGTGATATAATTCTTTTCCTGGATTCTGATGATACATTGGATCACACAGTTGCTGAAAGGATTGTTCCACTATTTCATAATCTAAAAGTAGCCAAGGTTCATTGGATATTAACTGAAATTGACGGAATTGGAAAAGCAACAGGAAAAAGAACTCCGGTATTCCCGTTGTCTGAAGGTGACCTGCGTAACGCTGTGATTCGCACAGGTCCATCTGCATGTGGTGGTCCGCCCAACAGCCCACCCACCACCGGAAATGCCTGGTCCCGGAACTTTTTACAAAAAGTGTTTCCAATTCCGGAAGCAGCGTATACGACATGCACGGATCAATATCTGCAGATACTGGCTCCCGTGTATGGATCCATTACATCAATTGATCAATCACTCGGTTCCTATCGTATACATGGTAACAATTACAGTCTGAATCCCATGGAGAAATACATGAACGAATTTCTTGCACGATATGAATCCTCTTGCATATTGCTTCGTCAACACCTGATGAAGCAGGGAGTTGGGGTTGATTCATCGCTCTGGTTGCGTGATTCTTGGTTTCATCGCATTCATACTTCCCTGCAGGAAATTCTTGACATCGTACCCAACGGCGGAAGTTTTATATTGGCAGATGGTAATGAATGGGGAGTTCCGGAGATGTTTCATGGAAGAAAGCGTTTGCAATTTATTGATCAGCATGGGGAGTATTGGGGCCCGCCCAAAAACGACGAACATGCCATTGCCGAAATAAAACAGGAACGATTCAGTGGCACCAAGTTCATCTTCTTCACCTGGACTACCTTTTGGTATCTGAATTATTATGCCGGTATGACCGGATATTTGAAATCATATAGCACACGTGTCATTGATAATGCACGCCTCATCGGTTATAATTTGCAGGCCTGATGAATATCCTCATTACCTTTTGTAATACAATTGACACACCCGGATATCCTAACCTCGGTGTTATCGATATAGAAACAAAGGAATTCAAAATTGTGGAATTGCCACCTGAGATTTCCCAGACCGGCATGTTGGGTCTGGCCATGTCTTCTAAATATCTTTTCGCGGGCCTCCAGCATATCAAAGGTGGTGCGGAAGGGTATGATAGTCCTCCCGCATTATTGGTGTTTGATATAAAAGATTGTAAGCTGGTATCGATGTATCCTTTGACGTTGGTAAAGGACATTCATTCGTTTCTGTTGCTTCCGGATGAAAAAACACTTTATATAGTTTCAAGTGGTACGGATGAAATTATTCGGTTACACCTGGAAGATGCAACCGTTACATCGGAAGAGTTTTACTGGAGTCCTTCTCTTCAAAATGAACGAAAGGATACTTTTCATATTAATTCGGTTTATGGACACAGGAATGATATTCTTGTTTCAGGATTTGGAGTAAAGGAAACGGCTGATGACTGGAATTCTGCGCATGATGGATTTATTTATAATGTCACTCGTGGAAAGGAAATCATTTCCGGCCTCGAACAGCCACATTCCATTGCCGTCATCGGAAACCAAATTGCATTTTGTGAATCCAGAAACAAAAAACTCAGATTTGTCGGAGATGAAAGATCACTTGGGTTGCCTGGCTATGCAAGAGGATTATGTCATCATGAGGATAGGATCTATGCAGGCACCAGTGCTTCGAGAAAAAAATCCAAGAGTACAGGAAAGGCAATGATTGGCACAGCCATTTCGCCGGGTGGATGCACTATCAGTCAGATATCCGGAGATACGTTAGCTATTCAGTATGCATGGGATCTCAATGAATATGCAGTGGAAATTTATGAACTGATGCTTGTCCCGGATGTATCGAATTGGCCGCTCGTGTCACCACGAAATTATCGTGAAGAATTTCAGGAAACCTGGATCTACAGAACCCAAACAGCTGCACAGCAAATCCATGAACATTTACCTGCACGTGCCACTTTTATTTTAGTAGATGATAATGTATTACAAATTGGTGAGCGGATGCTACCCGGGTATACATCCATTCCATTTCTGGAAAAAGATGGACAGCACTGGGGTCCCCCTGCTGATGACGGTATTGGAATTTCAGAATTAGAACGAATGAGACATTCAGCTGCTAAGTATATTGTAATTGCATGGCCTGCTTTTTGGTGGCTGGATCATTACAAGGCCTTTCATCAATATCTTCTTCAGCAGTATCGCCAGGTGGCAGAAACGGAAAATATTATCGTTTTCGATTTGCAAAAGTCCTGACCGGTACTGGTCATACGTCCACTAGCTTTCCTGTGTTGTTTCCTCCGAACGTTCGAACGCGTAGTTGAGAAAGTGAATATCATCGTGGTACATATCAGCTATCCGCTCCTCAAGTTCTTCAGTGTAATACGTGGAATAGTGCTTATGCTTCGTGACATTCACATGCGTGATTTTAGCGTCAATTCCAATCCGGTTAAAAATGAGTTGGGTGTCGCCGTTCATATTTTCAAGCCGACCGTAGAAATCGATCATCTCATCTCCATTTTCATCAAACAGAAAATTGGTCTGCGGCGCCCATTGTACATGATTTTTATTTTTGATAAGATCAAGATATCGATCAAATGGATCATCCTCTTTCATGCCTACAAATTCTCGTAAGTCCGGACGTTTCTGCATATAGAAATATTGGGATATCGCTTTGTCCCACGGATTACGTGTAATGGTGAATTTGAAATAGGAATTGAAAATGTCTTCACCGACTTCTTCCCGAATATGAATGGCGTACAGATGCTGAAGTCCCCCCGTCTGGTACTTGTTATGATATTTACGCCTGAAGCCCATCCAAAGATCTTCAACAGACCGCGGCTCAGGCCAGATAGCATCTTCAATACTGGTGCCACCACATTTAGGGATGTGAACGAAAATACATTTATACCGGTGTGAGATCATTCCATAAAAACCGTTAAGGCAATGGTATCCAAAAATGCAGTGCATCCGAATACTATCCAGGTAGGGACAAAAACAAAAAGAGGGGCAGACCTGTTGTTAGGAGTAAACTGCTTTTTAGCCTTATTGTTTTTAAAATCAAAGCATTATGAGATCTATATGGACAGGTTCGATTGGCTTTGGCCTGGTGAACATCCCGGTGAAATTATTCTCTGCTATACAGGACAGCCGATTGGAATTGGATATGCTGGATGGCAAGACCCATAGTAGAATTAACTATAAACGGGTAAGTGAAAAGACCGGAAAGGAAGTGCCGTGGGAACAAATCAAAAAGGGATTTTTGTACAAAGACGATTATGTCATTCTTGAGCCTTCTGATTTTGATGCCGCCAGCCCCAAAAAATCAAAGATCATTGAGATCGAAGCTTTCGTGGAAAGTCAGGAGATTGATGACATTTATTATGAAAATCCATATTTCATTGAACCTGCCAAGGGCGGTGAAAAAGCATACCAGTTATTGCTGAAAGCGTTGGAGAAAACAAAAAAAGTGGGTTTAAGCCGCTTTGTCATGCGTTCGCAAGAGCATCTTTCTGTCATCCGACCAAAAGAAAACTATCTCCTGCTCCAACAACTTCGGTTTGAAGAAGAATTACGATCTCCGGAAGAGTTAAAAGTGCCGTCTGACGTTCGTATCTCTCCAAAAGAACTAACTATGGCATTAGAGTTGATCAAACAATATTCTGCAAAATTTGACATGACCCAGTATGAAGATGAGTATAAGAAGGAATTGTTGAAAATCATCAAGAGTAAAGCTACTGGCAAAAAGATCACCACAAAGAAAATGGAAGTGGTGTATACACAAAAGGATGATCTCTTCGATCAACTCAAAGCCAGCCTGGGTAAACCAGCTACTAAAAAGAAAGCGTCATGAGCCTTATCCGATATAAGGAAAAACGCAATTTCAAAAGCACCTCCGAACCCGAAGGAGGCAAGCCCGCAGGAGATCAGCTGATTTTTGTTATTCAGAAACATGCAGCCTCACGTCTTCACTATGATTTTCGTCTTGAGATGGAAGGTGTATTAAAAAGCTGGGCAGTTCCAAAAGGCCCCAGCACCGATCCTGCCACAAAACGATTGGCTATGTTCGTCGAAGATCATCCTTACAACTACCGCGACTTTGAAGGCACTATTCCTGAAGGTAATTATGGAGCAGGTACAGTAATCGTATGGGATCAGGGCACATACGAACCTATAGAGACCATAGAAGGTAAAAAAGCACAGGACAAACATCTGCTGAAACAACTAAAGGAAGGCTCGCTAAAAATTGTCATGCACGGGAAGAAGATGAAAGGAGAATGGGCACTGGTGCGTACACGGCAATCTGAAAATTCCTGGCTTCTGATCAAGCATAAAGACAAGTATGCTTCTGACACCGACATCACTGAAAAAAATAAATCTGTTGCCTCCGGCAAAACTCTTGAACAAATTGAACTCGCCATGGCACCTAAAAACG
>JBBREG010000044.1:0-17359 GCA_038203125.1 Chitinophagales bacterium | reverse complement strand
GTTCTGTGCGATAAGTCGATAATTCAATACCCGTACAAAATGCACCTTCTTCCAGGAATGCTTTCAATACACCAGCTTCAGCACTTCCAATTTCCAATACACGATTCCACTTTTTACCTGGCGCATGTTGTTGTAAAAAAGGAATAATGTACTCCTTCGTTACGCGGTACTGGATCTCAAAGTATCGTTCTTTATCGGTATGGAATTCGTACATTATCTACCCTGGAAAGCAGGCTTTCGTTTTTCAATAAAAGCGCTTGTCCCTTCCCTGAAATCTTCTGTTGCCGCGACATCACCGAACGTACGTGCTTCAAATGGAAACCCTTCCGCACCAGGCTGGAAATATTGATTGATACTCCGGATCACTCCTGCAATCGCAAGGGGCCCTTTAGAAATGATTTTTTTTGCAATCTCCATTGCTTTCTCAATAAGCTGATCAATCTCCAGCACATGAGTCACCAATCCATACTGTTAGGCATCCTCTGCTGTCAGCATATCCCCTGTCAAAAGTAACTCCGTTGCCTTTCCTTTTCCAATCAATTGTATTAAACGTTGTGTGCCACCATATCCGGGTATAATGCCCAGATTGACTTCAGGCTGACCAAAGCGTGCATTTTTAGATGCAATGCGCACATGACATGCCATAGCAAGTTCGCAGCCACCGCCCAATGAAAAGCCATTCACTGCAGCGATGACCGGTAGATGAAAATCTTCTATCTTCTGAAAAATGATCTGGCCTTTCCGGCTGAGTTTTTCAGCTTGTGCCTGGTTAAGACCATTCAATTCTTTGATGTCTGCACCGGCAGCAAATGCCTTCTCACCGATACCTGTGATGATAATCACCCTGGCTCCGTATTCTTTATATCCTTCCGTGAAAAAATCATCGAGGTCATCAAACATGCGCGCATTGAGTGCATTCATGGCATCGGGTCGATTCAGACGCAGGACCAATACCTGGTCACGCGCTTCTGGAATCAATGTTTCATATGTTTTCATAGTTCAAAAGTAATGCATCTTACTATTCAAGATGAAAAGGGAAAGCATTAACCTCCATCATCATGATTGATATTTTTTAATTACATCTATTCCTTATGACCTTTCTGATCAATATGCCAGGAGACACTGAATTAATCATCAGTTTGTGGTAGTGATTATGGTAATTCTTGGTTCTATCATGATTGACGAAGATTATAAATAACAATCTTTAGGTCTCATGTTAAAAAATGTTTCTGAGTATAGCGAATGCCAGTATGATGACAAGAGCGGTATAAGCTGCAAAGGTTCCATAAAATGACTTTCGGACATCGGGCCATTTCGTTGGCGCCAGAGTGGATATGATTCCACCCATCGCTGCATAGGTAATGGCGGGTAAAAACAATTGATTATACTGAAAGGAAGCTGCCAGATGTCCATGTAATAGTTGATGAATAGCCCGTTGTGATCCACATCCCGGGCACAACAATCCCGTCAGCATCCGAAAGGGACATTTAGGAAAATGACCTGCCGCAGGATCCAGCAATCCATATATTACGATCAGGATAACGCCTCCTGCAATCCAAATGATTGTTTTAATTTTCACATGCTACCAAATCCTGCTATTACACCAAAGACAATAAACAATAGATATAATCCTACGCAGATTGCCCATGAAATGAGTCCGATTTTTACCCATTTAGCAGCCTCCTTACTTGCAGTGTATGCTGCATCTCGCTGACCGGTATTCCACAATGCCTCTACTTTGGTCGCATGTATAATCCCAACAATACCAAAAGGTAAACAACACAGGATGGTGACCAGGATAGACTCTACCAACCAGTTTTTTGGCGCTGTTGCTGGCAGAGGGGGTGCATAAGGTGCACTCGTGAGCGGCAGGAATGTTTCAGCAGGTTCAAACAATGAATTCAGATCGCTGACAGTTTTCGCAGGCACCCAATCAGTCAATCCTTCTTTCCAGATTAGGGTTTCACTGGTGAGATTTTTACCACGAAGATCCTCCAGGGTATAAGGTCCGAATCGTTCTTTCCCATCTGTATAGTAGTATTGTGACATAGGTTTTCGTTTAGTGAAGCAAAATAATCAAATTCTATACTTCACTCCTTATACCATATCCTCATCGCGTAGGAGATCAGGTCGGCGCTGTTTGGTGCGTTCGATCGATTGTTCGTATCGCCAGTCATCAATCTTTGCCTGGTGTCCGCTCAGTAATATCTCGGGCACTTTCAATCCGTCCCACTCTGCAGGTCGTGTGTATACCGGAGGTGCCAAAAGGCCATCCTGGAAGGAATCTGTCAGCGCTGATGTTTCATCATTCAGCACACCCGGAATCAATCGTCCGATTGCATCGGTGAGAACAGCTGCGGCAAGTTCCCCGCCACTGAGCACATAATCGCCAATGGAAATTTCGCGCGTGACAAATTTTTGTCTGATGCGATCATCAATACCTTTGTAATGACCGCACAACAACAGAAGCCTGGACTTCAATGACAGTTGATTTGCAATTGACTGCGTCAGGGTCTCACCATCAGGAGTGAGATAAATAATCTCATCATAGGTACCCCCTTTCTGCAAATTTCGGATCGCATCTGCTAATGGTTGTGCCATCAGCACCATGCCTGCACCTCCGCCGAATGCATAATCATCTATTTGATGATAATTGCCTATACCGAATTCACGCAGACCAAATACCCTGACTTTCAGGAGTTGCTTTTCAGCAGCCCGGGCGAGGATACTATGTGAGAAAGGTCCTTCCAGAAGCCCCGGGACCACTGCAAGGATATCGATCTCCAACATAGTGTTACAGGATCAGGATGTGATTACTTGATCCCCAGTAACTCGATCTCGAAGATCAGCGTTGAGTAGGGCTGGATGGTTGGTCCGGCAGCACGCTCGCCGTACGCAAGATCCTGTGGGATATACACTCTCCATTTGGACCCGACCGGCATCAATTGGAGGATCTCAGTCCAGCCTTTGATGACGCGGTTGAGTGGAAAAGAAATAGACTCCCCACGATCTACGGAACTATCGAATACAGTACCATCGATCAATGTGCCGTGGTAGTGAACGATCACCTCATCAGTAGCTTTAGGCGCGGCACCTTCACCCATCCTGAGGATTTCATACTGCAGACCATTGTCCAGTGCTATGACACCTGCTTTCGTTTTGTTGGCAGCGAGAAATTCTTCACCGGCTGCTTTATTTGGCTTGTATAGTTTCATCTTATGGTCGAGTGCACCGACCTGGATGTGTTGTTCACATTGAGCGGTAGACATTAGGGTTTTTTCATCTTTCATAGCAGCGAGAACAGCAGCATAAAAAATATCCATTGGAAGATTCGTATACCCTTCCTTTTGAAAATTTTCTCCGACCAGAATACCGAGACTGTAGGCCATACTATCATTCGCAGTTTTTAGCGTCTGTGCGAAGGAAGTAGCAGAAAGGATCAGACTGAATGTTGCAATACAAAAAAGTGATTTCATTATTTTTTCATTTGACTGTAAAACATAAAATAATAAGGGATCGTCTCAATCCCTTTATAGAAGTTGAATAATCCGTAGTGTTCGTTGGGCGAATGTATGTCATCTGAATCTAAACCAAATCCTAATAACACCGTCTTAACACCCAGCACCGATTCAAATAACGCCACGATGGGAATACTACCTCCTGAACGTTGTGGCAAAGGCTCCTTTCCAAAACTCTTTTCCATTGCTTTTGACGCTGCCTTATACTCTACGGTATCTGTCGGCGTCACAGCAGGCTGACCACCATGATGTGGTGTCACCTTGATTGTGATAGAAGGCGGAGCAATACTGACCATATGATCAGTAAACAGCTTTGTGATCTTATCCGGATCCTGGTGAGGGACAAGGCGCATAGAGATCTTTGCATTCGCTTTTGACGGAAGTACGGTCTTGGCGCCTTCACCTGTATAACCTCCCCAGATTCCATTAACATCAAGTGTCGGACGAATCGAGGTGCGCTCCAGTGTGGTATACCCTTCTTCGCCAAGCAATGCATCGACATTCAATTCTTTCTTGTAGTCAGCTTCCACGAAGGGAGCTTTATTCATCTGTTTTCTTTCTTCTGCTGATACTTCATCCACATCATCATAAAAACCAGGAATGGTGACATGACGGTTTTCATCATGCAACGATGCAATCATGGTGCATAGGATATTACATGGATTTGCAACAGCACCTCCGTATACACCACTATGTAAATCTTTATTGGGTCCGACCACTTCAACTTCCATATAGCAAAGGCCTCTCAGTCCTGTTGTGATCGAAGGGACATCATTTGCGATAATGCTTGTATCGGATACCAGGATCACATCAGCTCCGAGCTTTGCCTTGTAGGCATCAAGGAATTCGCCAAGATTAACAGAGCCAACCTCTTCTTCGCCTTCAAACATCACCTTCACATTACATGGCAGCTGGTCAGATGCAATCATAGCCTCGATGGCTTTGACATGCATGTACAACTGGCCTTTGTCATCGCATGACCCACGTGCCCAGATCTTTTCGTCTTTGATCACAGGTTCAAATGGTGGTGAATTCCAGAGATTCAACGGATCCACTGGCTGCACATCATAATGTCCATAGATCAGGATCGTAGGTGCATTTTCAGAAACGATCTTTTCCCCGTACACAACCGGATGGCCTTTCGTAGGAACGATCTCAACGCCCGTCAGACCTATCCGGGTCAGTTCGGCACTCAGCCATTGGGCAGCCCGGAGTACATCATCCTTGTGTTTGGTATCTGCACTGATGGAGGGTATTTTTAAAAATTCCACCAATTCATCAAGAAATCGCTGACGATTCGCCTGGATATAACCTTGTACTGCTTCCATACGTTTAGACCATTGAGCTTTTAAAGACGAAATGAAGACGCCCGTTATTGTTGTAAAATGGGTCCCGAAGGTACACATTCGCCATAAATAGCATGGCTGTATTGAAGGTCGGTAGCTTAACCTTTTATACGAAAACAGGTCTTTCCTTCGTAAAAAGGAGGTTTTTAGGCCAAAGTCTTACTTTTGGGCACGAAGGTTATTTATGAAGAAAAAAATTGGTTCTATTCTGGCATTCTGGTTCCTGACATTTCTCTGGTCGTCAGAGGTGTTCGCCCAGCGCATCATCATCAATAGCAATGGTGACCGCATCGTCATGTACCCTGATGGCTCATGGCGGGCAGTAGAAGCAGGCGACTCTGTCCTGCTGCGGCAAAACCTCCAGAAATCAGAATCTCTAACCACAGCTGCCGAATCACCGCAGACATCATACCAACGAAATCCCGCAGAGATTCAGGAATACATTTTCAAACAATGGAATGAACTCCATTTTCACATCAAGGCACAGGAGAAAAAAGTCCAGGGGGAATTTCGCGCTGCTACAAATGCAAAGTTCAAAGCTGACGAACTGTTAAATAATGCACTGGCCAATAAAAACCTCATGGAACCTGACAGGCTTGGCACATTGCAGGATGAGTATGATGCTGCCATTAAACGACTGAAAGATGCCAAACTCAATCAAGCCGTCATTGGAAAGCTGATGGATCTTTCAAAAAATATCGGTGGTCTGAAACCTGAATCCATGGCTGGTAAGATCAACGGACTACGTTCAAAATTTAATATCTATCTCGCCAATTACGAGCCTGGAAAAACATTAATAAAATCAGGTGCCCCTGTGCAACAACGTGAAGTCAAGGTTGCAGATACGTCACCACAAGAAAATCCAGATCCAAAAAATAATGCTGCATCTGCTGCTACAAATATTTCCATAAGGGAACATGTAGGATCAACGTATCGATCGCAGCCTTTCGACTGCCGGGTGAGGTCTGACACCGTCGATGAAGCCACGTTACGGAGACGGATCATTCTTGAACCCGGACTTTTATTTACCCACACAGAACCGGATCTGCGTCCCTATTTTAAGAATAAAGAACTGATCACCTGTTACGGTGAAATATCCAGGATCGATGCATATGTCTATTTCACAATCGAATTCCAGATCGCCAGTTCACATTCGCAAAGCAATTTTGGTAGCCTGGCCAATGGAAGTTTACTGCGATTAAAATTATTGAGTGGCGAATATGTTTCTCTCTACAATATTAAAGCTGATCGGGGAAGGATTGATCCATACAGCGGAAACACCATATTTACGGGACAATATGCTTTAGGTAAAGATGAGATCCGCTTGCTACAATCATCCGAACTCGATAAAGTGCGGATCCTGTGGAGTACAGGCTATGAAGATTATGATGTGTATAAAATTGATTTTTTCAAAGACCGCCTTGCATGCCTGATGTCTCAATAGACTCAGCATTCATTCAGCAATATGATATAATCTGATGCTTGGATTAAAATTACCTACAGATCCACGGTGGGTGAACCTGGCAGAGATGACGTTAGAAGACATCCTAACAGATCACGCTTACTGCGAAATGAAAGCCGCTACATCCTGTATTTCACTGATACAGACCTTCCCTGAAAAAAAAGAAATGGTCGAAGCCATCGCACCCATTGTTGCTGAAGAATGGAGCCATTTCCGACTTGTCATGGCAGAACTTCAAAAGCGCGGACTACAGCTTGGTTGGCAGCGCAAAGATGAATACGTCAACGCTCTCCTGAAGTTTGAGAAAAAAGGTACCTCCCGTGAGCATCGCCTCGTTGAGCGACTTCTCACATGTGCCCTGATCGAAGCCCGTAGTTGTGAAAGATTCAGGCTGTTGTCGCTCCATATCGGGGATGACAAGCTGAAAGAATTCTATCATGGCTTCATGATCTCAGAAGCGGGCCATTACAGGCTGTTTATTGAGCTGGCTAACCAATACGGAGATGTGGCCAGTGTCAGGCAACGCTGGCAGGAATATCTCACTTTCGAAGCAGAAATAATCTCCGGTCTTTCATTACGCGGCGACCGGATCCACTAAAAGTTACTGCGGCATATTGTCTGACCGCACAAGCTGGATTTGTGTGGCATTATTGTTATAGGTCTGTGTGCCGACCCATACCATCATATCATCGTTGTGCATTACTTTCCATTCCGTTCTGGGACGGTCAGTGCCATCGGGACGCAATTCCAGTATTTTCTTTTCGTGGTTGTACCCCCAACGACCTGTGTAGGTTTGTTCCTGGAGTTTGCCAGCTTTGAATGTTCCATTCGGATCCATGTCAATCCATAGGCCAGCATATGGCTGTTCAGTGGAGGGTTGTCCAACTGTGCTGGATGCTTTGTAATGGAAGAGTTTATTGGTCAGGAATGCATAGTCGTGACCGACGGAGAGCGTAGATGTGTCGGTATTGACGACCATGTTGTCAGGTGTAGTTGATGTTGCCGGAGTCTCTTCCTGGACGGTTGTGGTAGCAGGTTTGCAGGCAATCAGGAAAAGAATGGCTAAAGCACAGAGAAGTTGGATGGATTTCATTACGTTTATTTTTTTGAAGGCACAAATTTAGAGGAATGATTGATTTCTTACGCCTTTCCCCTCAATTCACTATTATACAGCCTTATGACCGATATGCTCAATTCACCCATTGTAATCACAGCAAGGAGAACATTGACTTACCTTGGCGTGAAGCCAGGTGAACGGATATTGGCAGGCGTGAGTGGTGGTATTGATAGTCTGGTCATGCTGAAGATTCTTATCGAATTACGCTATCAGGTATCTGTTGCCCATGTCAATTTTCAGCTCCGGGGGGAGGATTCGGAACAGGATCATTTGCTGGTAAAAAACTGGTGTGAACAATACAACATTCCTGTTTATGAGCTTCGCGCAGACACACGGGAATATGCGGTTCAACACCATCTGAACATACAGTCTGCTGCAAGAGCGATCCGTCAGAACTGGTGGAGCGAATTATCTAAGGAACATCATTTTAATCATGTTGCTACTGCACATCATCATGATGATAGTGTAGAAACATTTTTTATCAACGTATTGCGGGGTACAGGATTGAAAGGTTTAAAAGGAATTTCTCCTGAATCAACTATGGAGTCCGGATTACATTTTATCCGGCCACTGATCCGTACATCAAGATCTTTAATTGAAAAATTTGCAGAAGAATATCAAATTCCTTTCCGCCATGATCAATCCAACTTTACGGATGATTATTTGCGTAATAAACTTCGACATCATTTTATTCCGGAACTAAAAAAGATCTCAGGACAGGAAGATGGATTTATGAAACACATGTTGCTCCGTACTCATCTAGAATGGAAGGCATGGGAATCGAGATATGTTGACTGGCAAAAAGATCATTTGGTAAAAGATCTTTCCGGAGTATTCATCAAAGGAACTGCGAAAGATCATGCATACATGTTGCGCTGGCTGGAAGAACAGGGTATTCCATGGTCGCTGAGTTATGATTTTATCCATGCTGATCATACCGTAAAAGGTAAACGACTCACATACGGAAACTTAGTTTTATCTAAATCCTCTGAAGGTTTTTATGTTGAAAATTCAGAAACGTTTCATCCTGTACTTATTAACTCGCCTGGTGATTACCAGATTGGACATCAAACATTTTCAATTACGAATATTTTAAATGAAGAATTAAAATATTCTACTGATCCGAATCAAGAATTTGTAAACAGTAGCGTCATCAGGTGGCCGCTTATTATCAGGACTATTGAGCCTGGTGACAGCTTCCAGCCTATTGGCATGAACGGCCAGTCAAAGAAACTGCAGGATTTCATGGTCGATCTTAAACTGGATCACCATGAAAAGAAAAAAGTCAGACTTCTTTGTAATGAAGATCATATTATCTGGGTGATGGGATACAGGCTGGATGAAAGAGCAAAGATTGAAAGAGAAGAAGTAAATGGATATATATTGAAATATGATCTTTGATTCGGGATCAAAGCGAAAACACAATCACAAACCCAATTACTGTAACAATAATACCATACATGAAAATGGTATAACACTTCCGGAGGTAGCCGTACTTAGCCCCAAGCGTCTTACCAAGGAAAAAGAGATCCCGCATGATCGTCGTATCCAGGATGTCATCATCCGCCACGGTCGCATTCATCCCCTTTTCATATTCATCGAAGCTCATGTTGAAATAATTCCCGAAGAAAAAGAGATTTGACTTTTTATCGAGGATACTCTCCATGCTGCTATATCCTTTCATCGGGATCGGACGTGTAGCCAGGGTGGCAAAGACCATGGAGACCACACACACGGTCAGCAACATGATCGTAGGGATCAGTAATAATTTATTTTCCGCTATTTCATTACCTAGGAGCGGTAATGCAAAAGTGATGATCAGTGCATTGACAGACAGCATAATGTTTGCTTTGTTATCTGCTATGGCACTAAGATCAATATGATTACGTAATGCTGTTTTAAATTGCGTCTGGGCCGATTTGCTATTGCCAATAGTATTGACTTTTTTAGCTTTCTCAGCTTTCTCAGGCTTGGCTGGTTTTTCCTTTTCCTCTGTTTTGGCTTCTATCTGCGTAAGCTCATTGATCAGCAGACGACGGTTCTCTATCTTCTTTTCATTGTAGCGCTCCTTCCCTGCTGAAGAGTAATATTCATGTTCATCCAGGAACCGCAAATTTGTTTTTGCCCAGTCTTTTTTGGAAAGCACAGCATTCTGCACCGTGTTCAATTCTTTGCGGAGGCTATTCGTATAAATCTGGAAATGGGATTTTCCTAATGAACTTGTATCCGCATCTTTCATTAAAGCCTCGAGTTTACTCTCTGGTTTGACACCAACTTTGGTCACTTCTATAAATCGAAGGATGCGGTCAACCTTTTCCTTCTCATAATTCCGTGATTCGAGAAACTCTGTAGCGATACGGATACTCTGATCCTCATGCCCCGTGTACGCCTCTGAAAATCCTACATCATGAAATAATGCCGCCAGGTTGAGTAATTCCAGATCACCATTGACGACACCAGTATTACGTGCAAGCAATAAGACCTCATCTCTCACCTGGGTGGTGTGAACCCAATTATGATAAGTGTATATATCGGAAGGAATTTTCTGTTCGAAAATCTGTCGAACATAATCTTCAGCTGCCGTGATGATATCGGTCTGCTCCACGGTGGACATCATTCCAAAATTATACCGTTTTTTGAGTTTTTCATGTTCCTGATACCCGAACAGTAAATTAATGGTCTAATCTGTCAGGGTGATGATCCATCAACGATAAACCGGCTAAAAACCTTGTCCATTGTCCTTTTCTCCACATCTGCTTCATAGATTGTCAACAGGATGCTGCCTCCCGGGTAAAAATCCAGGGTCATAAATCCACCTTCCTTATGACCAAACACCAGGTCCCGGTCATTTGCAACACCATTTTGTTTGGACCCTGAGCCGGAGATAATAAAATGCATTTTTCCCTCCGTCAGGTACTGGAGGTTATGTTCATGGCCAGAAAGGAAGATGACCTCCCCGGGATAATTGAGATCATTCAGGATAGCATCCCGAAGGGAATGATACTTTGGATTTTTAAGATCCTGATGATGCCCGAAGATGGTTCTGTACCAGGGATAGATGGAGCCAATCACGGGTAGTGGCAGGTACAACCAGTCCACCACTTTGGTTAAAGGAAATAGATGGTCCCGAAGAGTAAAATTTCCTCCGTGCGGCCCCTGGCTTTTGATCGGATGATGCAGCGCTACGATAATCTGTTTATCCGAGTTAGCATCCACTGCTTCATGAAATGCCTTGATAAATGTATCTCTGTTCTGATGGTCACATCCCGCATTCATCTCTGGCTCTTTCATCCAGTCCTGGATCCACCATTGCGAATCAATGATAATCATGGTCAGATTATCAGTCAGCAAAACAATTTCAGGACCTCCACATCCTTGCCCCGGTAACATTCGCACATTCGCACCCTCCAGGTTATTTAGAAAATCGCCCTGTCGTCGGATTGCATCCAGTCCACCCTGCTTAAATTCACTCCAGTCATGATTGCCAGGTATAAAAAAGATCTGCCCTGTATATGCTTTGAGTGGCTGTACCTGCGACATCAGGATATCCTTAGCCTTTAGATTTCCCTCTACATTCCATGCAGGCGGCATACCGGAAGGATAAATATTGTCCCCCAAAAATATAATGGCACTGGCATGGGTATTGTCACCTGACATTGCCGCCAGGTTTGATAAGATCGTTTCTGATTGTGCATTCATTTCACCTGCATCACCAAGGGCATACAATGTGAAAACCGGCTTCTCCTCAGGAAGAACCATTATCTGGTTATCAGAAACATTCAGATATTGCTTACCAGTGGCGCATGACAGACATAATACACTGATAGTAAGGAACAGTACAACTAAATTGTAAAGCTTTGCTGTAAGGATACGTGGCTTGTTAGTTGGCAGGATCTGCTGTCCCATTGAGGTCACCTATTTTGATACCCATCATCTGAACTTCATAAGGTCCACCTTCCGGAATCGAGTCCACTGTAAGTGACGGCGGTAAAAATCGCCAGGAGGGTGATGATGGTAGATACGAGATTTTTCCAAGCACCAACCGTAACAATAAGAGAATGTCACCAACAGAAACATCGATATTGTTAGTCGCATCGGCGGCTATATATTGCCACGGAAAATCAAATTCATCTTTCGCAAGCAAATGCTTCTGCACTCGCACCAGGTCGAGAACATTCACACCATTGGCAGGATTCAAATTTTTCGAAGGAGTGATCACATAACTTCCATTTCTGCTGACGGCATTTAATGCAAAATGTCCTTCAGCATCCGTAGTAATTGTATCTATGATACCTCCTGAAACCACAATCTCCACATTCATTATTGGATGGCCGAATGGATCCAGAATTGTGCCTACAATATCAACAAGCTCTCCGAGGGCAATATTGGGAAGGGATGGTAGTGTATTGGTTCCGGTATCATCCGGATCCAGCCACGTTTTCAACTGTCCGGAAGTTCCACTTGCCAACTCCCATGATTTTGATATCCGGCCTACATAAGCATTGTTGACCAGTTCACATCCCTTCGTGCCACCATGCAACTGTCCAATGATCAATCCATCCTGGTTGAAGACAGGCCCTCCGGATGAACCCGGTTCATGTCCACCCTCAGTAAATTTGAATCTGAAATGATGTTCAGCCGGGGTATTATATCCACCGGACCACCCGATCTGGGTGGCATGGATGACAGCTTTATTCGTACAAGTTGAGATCTTACGGATATCGGCATTGGGATGATGTACGAGGTAGGTTGTGTCAGGTATCGCTGCATCATTGTGATTCCAACCTGCAAATGTCACATCCTGGTTGAGTGGAATTTTATCCAGCAGTTTTACTAATAGAAAATCTGATCCTTGTCCGGTGGCTTTAAACTCACAACCAGTCAGGGAAAAAGCAACGGGTTCATCTTCCGGGTTGACGCATGTCTCAGATGCATATCGGAGATCAAAACGCCAGAGATCATATTTCGGCGTGTATTCAAACGTGCAGTGATGTGCAGTTAAGAGATAAGGTGTCCTATCCTGCTTTGTATTGTTCATAAAAGAACCTGTGCACCATCCAATCCCTTCCTCCATCACCATGCGTATCCGGACAGACGTTTTGGAGATCAACTGCAATATGCTGTCTGTCTTACAGGCTGCATTCGGTTGACAGGGTAAGGCAGTATTAAATCCGATCTCACCACCTCTGTTTCCGGAGATTTCATGTAGATAGATTGACCTGATCATAAACTCGCTTTGATTTCCTTTCCATACCACTTGAGTGGTAATCGGATTAAAAACCGGGGTGAGGAATTTTGATTTTGTCTGTCCGCTGATAGAAAAGACCATTTCGCCGGTAAAGATGTCTTCCAGATAGATCTCTTCCCCAGGTTGAATGGATATGATTTCAATTATCATTTCAATGGACTCACCTCTCTGTGTGGAAAGCATGGTCCTGGTTTCCTCTGTTGTGGATTTGAAAGTTGCGGATGGCACTTCCAGTCGAACCGCCATATATTCCAGTCTGCCCTCATTCTCGATTTTCCATGCTTTCGCAGCAGTTTCATCCCAACTGACGTCAAGTACCTGGGTATCACCTGAACTCCGGCTCACATTCACGGTACCCGGTACTTGACCATCCAAGGAAAGGCAAAGGCAAAGGCAAAAGAAGGTGAGGACAAAAGGTTTGTTTGGCATGTTCAATAATCGCAATGGATCTAAAGGGATCTTTTTGGAAGAATGCAAAAGTAATACCTAAGTGTGACCGGCTGGTCTATTGTTTCGCAAAAAGTTGGCCAATATCTTTGAACGACTTGAATTCCAGTGCGTTACCACAGGGATCATATAAAAACATTGTAGCCTGTTCTCCAGCCATTCCTTCAAACCGGATATACGGTTCAATCACAAAACCCGTCCCCTCCTTCACTAACCTGTCCTTCAACTGGTGCCATTCCTCCCAGGGTAGCACGACGCCAAAATGCGGGATCGGGACATCATGACCATCCACAGGATTGTGATGAGCCTGCTTTTCAGCACGAGGCTGATAATGGATCACCAACTGATGACCATATAAATTGTAATCGGTCCATTGATCAGAAGTGCGACCTTCCGGACATCCGAGGACGGTTCCGTAAAAGTGACGTGCTGCTGTCAGATCGTCGACTGGAATGGCAAGATGGAAAGGATTCATAGGAGAAGGTGAGAGGGTGAGAAGTTGGAGATATGAAATTCATTTTAACCCCGATCTCCAATTCTGTGGATGATTTTTCGAATTATAAATCTGATGCTTTTCTCAATCAATGGTATTCGCTGAGCTAAGCGGATGATGGTGGGTGAAACAGTATAGTACCCGGAGACACATAATCGCCCTAAAACGGTATTATTCAGCACATTGTCCCTATAAGCTGCCATTAATCTGTACTCCGGACTTTGACGTGAGTAGCAATAGGTCACGAAAAAGCAGGCATCCCCTTTCAGTTTCGCACCCAGATGAACTGTGACAATCGGTTCAGTCCTGATATGAACGGTCAGCATTACTTTGCCTCCCGGTGGGTGTTCTCCAAGGCGTGTGGCTCGAAATAAGGCACTGGTGCGAACTGATGCACCTTCATATACCATACCTGATACAAATTCTCCACCTGCCCATTTGTCTGCAATGGTTTGTTGTTTGTTTTTATCAATTAGGGCAGGCAAGTCCAGGCTGAGATAATAGCTGCCAGAGGAAGCATTGGTCACCGTCATGGAGAGATTATACCATTCTGCATCAATTCCTTCTTCAGGTTGCCATTTTACGCTGAGTTTGAATTCAGGGTCGGGCAGATCAGAATTAAGGACGGCGGGTTGTGCGGTCACAAAATCGAGATGACTTTTTCCTTCAAAGAATGTATCTGTCAAAGCCTGGTACAATGCGTCCCAATCCCACCACTCCACATCTGCTTTCTCGGCAACACGGATGGCAGCTTTTGTAAACGCTGACGTGGTGATGATCCACGCCTGGTCTGTCTCATGATATGCCTTAGCCGCCTCAGCTTTGTGGATCTCATCCTCCCGTACCACATGGTCAGGAGGTAGCTGGAGGATGCGGATCATCATCGAGTGGTCATCCTTTCGGGCCAGCAGATTGGCTGCAGTATCCCCACGCTTGGGAACAGATTCGACCGAATAGCCATCAAGCCCAAAGAGGTAGACCATAAAGGATTCGAACTCCTCCGGGCTCAGATGCGCAAACCTTCCGGGGATGGCATCCAGCAAAAACTGTTTAATATCAGGATGTTGAAAGCTCATGTATGACGGAAAAATAATAATTTCAACCCTCGATCTATAATAAATATTCACAATATGAATTTCAAACCTGTTTATATCGTGCTTTTAGCACTCATTTCGACTATAGTGATTTCAACATCCTGCAAGAGAACAGATGATTCTTCCTCTGAAACCACAAGTGAAAACGGCTCCACCGCAACGGCAACTTCAGAAACCCTGGATATTTCCAAGGTGGTATTCCTGGAGCCGGTTGAATTTATCAAAGACAGTAAAAAAGGCAGCGCAGTCCTTATCGACATCAGGCTCCCCCAGGAATTTGAAAAGGGTCATGCTGAAGATGCTGTGAACTACAGCTTTTTTGACGGTGAATTCAAAAACAAGTTGTTGTCACTGGACCGTGATAAAAAATATTACATCTATGCCAAAGCAGATTCACACTCACGGATGGCTGCAGCTTTTATGAATTTTAATGACTTTAGGGAAGTATATGCATTAAAAGGTGGCTATGATGCATGGGTCACCAACGGTGGCAAATAAGTAATATGCACAAGGTGGTCAGATATACATCATTATCCTTTCACGGAAGGTTCGCTACTCTATTACATGGTCTGATCCTCATTCTTCTTTTCACCCCGGGTTGCAAACAAAAGGACTCTATCATTCCTGCAATCGATCAAAAGGCATTTACAGCATATTGGATGCAGGGAAAAGCAGAAATTTCAACCTATTCAATCCAACAACAGTTTGAAGGAATTATGCATACAGGAAATGTCAAGCTGATATATATGACAGAGGCGTTTAGCAAAGCAAACTTTCGCAAACTGGAGAATCCGTCTAAACATAATGAGAATGTAGTCAACGTGATGAAACTGAACATGGCGAAAACATTTATCACCGGTATATCAGAGCACCAGGTAATGACTTCCGTTTTTGCACCAGTTGATTACGAAAATTATTCACACGCTTTGAAGCTCACTGCCAGTTACCAGGACTGGAGTGGCCAATCCTACCTACAGGCGAATTACAAAGGCAACCGATATGAAGTGTTGCAATTTTCAAATGAAGGACAAGGTGACCAGTCGTATTCATGGATGAGTTCAACGCTGGAAGATGAATTATGGGTTCGTATTCGTGTAGCACCCCATACCCTGCCACTGGGTAACATCAGGATAGTACCATCAGCAGAATCATTGTTATTATCCAATAGTGATCGTAAAGTAAATGACGCAACTACAAGATTGGAAAATACAGCTTCGGGATTTACGTACACGATTGACTACAATGACAGCGAAAGAAAATTGGAGATTCGTTTCGAAAAAAACTTTCCTTACAGGATTCTAAGTTGGAAAGAATTTGATGGAAAAAATCAGCTGAGTTCGGGTGGATTAGTCACAACACAATTGAATGATTATTGGAATCATAATCAGCCAAAAGATTCTACCATGCGGAAAGAGTTTTATTTGAAGTAATTATCAATCAATTTACGCTGCACTTACATAGGCTATCGGTCTTCCCGGAGTCCATTGTATATGGAGGTTAAAAGGGGATCGTTCTTCAGTATCTGCTGATTTTACCCATCCTTCACCCTGGATAGTCAATACCCTGTACCAGCCATCAAGATGCTCAAAAACGCCAAGCCAGTTGCCCTTCCCAAGACTGGCAACTACCGTTGTGTTGTCAAGCGGATTTGCATATACGCAAGTTTCCGTTTTGTTCGTGTATCGATGTGACTGTATCATGATATAGGGTTTATGCAAGAAGCCAATTGTATTGCTAAATATATAATGCTTAAAGCAGGCTAAATGTTAGCTGTAAAACGACGAAATAAGATGAAACAATGACGATCCGATGAAAAAAGATTTTAAATTTTTCCAGATTAATACAATTCAGTTTAATCGTTACAAAATTTTACGGACGGATATTCTGTTCAGCTGTCTGCTTGAGACGCACCACACTTTGATATGGATTTTCAATAGAATTGAAATTCGCCAACCAGGGAGGTACGTGTCCGCCAGGATTCTGGATCAGTACATACTCAAGAGTGCATTGATGATTGGGGCGGTCCCGCAAGGACCAGTAGCCTTCACATTGTTTGATCTGGATCGCATCAGTACGCTTTTCGATATAATCCTGAACTGTCCGGAATCTGACAGTTGCAGCAGAGGAAGTTCCTTCCACGTTCACTTTTGACACCTGGTAGCGATCCTGCATGGGCCAAACCGCATCTTCTAATGTAAATACGTAGTAAGTGGCCGGATCGGATTGATTGATGAGATAACTTTGTGATACATGATGCATCCAGGACTTGTACTGGCTGAATGCAACCAGGATTTCCATGACATCTTCTGCTGAGGCATTGATCGTCGTGGTAACTTTTACCTGCTTATAAGGTGAAACACCATCCAACTGTGTATAGACTCGTACGCCTTCCTTATCCAACTCAAGAATCCATTCATCTTCCGGATAGGCAACAAGGTTTAATGAAAATAAGAACAGCGAAAAAAAACTGAGTAATGTAATATTCATATCATAGTCAGCTTAGGGTTAGGAGGGGATCGTCAACTTATGATTTTGATACTGTTGTGAGTTTAAAGGAATTGGTGAACCGATTCATGAGTTCATCCGGATGATCTTCTTTCCAACCAAAAGTCTGTACACCATAATACTTATTTC